>JAPKCQ010000427.1 GCA_026421165.1 Lewinella sp.
GAATTTTCTTTGCCAGGAGGTGACTACGTGATTACGGTAGCCTCCGGAAAGGAATCAGTCCACTAGGGAACGTCAATTCAATAACTGTCGCTTTTCGGCCGTCTTATTTTGCTCCTACGTCCTCAAATTGGACAGTTATTAAATCGACGTTCCTAGGAGGCTGTCGGAAAGAATGCTCACCGTTCCAAAGCGGCCTTTTTTGCGGTTGCCCTTACTGGGCCACGTTTCGGCTGCGCTACGTTTTTAGCAACCGGGCAAAGAATATTGTAGGAAAAGTCCGATATTGGCAACCGCGTAACTTGGTTCTTCGACAGGGGAAACGCCTCAAAATTGAACCGGGTATTCAAAGACTAAATCGGCTACTGTTTAACTCAATAAAGCAAAAAAATGAAAATTTTACTCACTATTCTATTAGCGATCAGTATTTTAGGTTGCAAGTCTAAGAATGAGAACCAACGCCATATTGTTGGTTTGGAGGAACCCGTTGAAATCATCAGAGATGAATGGGGGATCAATCATATCTACGCTAAAAATCAACAAGACTTGTTCTTTGCACAAGGCTATGCAGCCGCAAAAGACCGTCTGTTTCAGTTTGAAATTTGGAGACGCCAGGCCACCGGGACGGTAGCTGAGATCTTAGGTGAAAATGAATTGAAGAGAGATATTGGCACAAGGCTTTTCAAGTTTCGTGGTGATATGACCCAAGAAATGAACCACTATCATAAAGACGGTGAAGTCATCATTACCGCCTACACCGAGGGGGTGAATGCCTACATAGACGAAATTCTGGCTACTCCAGATCAGCTTCCAATAGAATTCAAGGTGCTCAATATAGTCCCTGAAAAGTGGACACCTGATGTCGTCATATCGCGGCACCAGGGTCTTTTAGGTAATATTGGGGAAGAGTTAGACATAGCGCGTGCAGTGGTGAAATTAGGGCCTGAGAAGGTCAAAGACTTAAAGTGGTTCCACCCGCAAGACCCAGACATTAACCTTGATCCAGATATCAATCAGGAGCTGTTATTTGATGATATTTTAGAATTGTACAACGCTTATCGAACCCCCGTTAAGTTTGAGCAAAGTGACGTACTGCCAGCATATAGGAATTCGACGACCGAAAATGCGGTCGGATCAGTTCCTCAGCAAAAGGAAGATCCGCTTGCCATCGGTAGCAACAACTGGGTGGTTGGTGGTACGCTAACGGCAGACGGCAATACGTATATGGCCAATGATCCGCATAGAACCATTGCCGTTCCTTCACTTCGGTACATGGTGCATTTGGTAGCGCCAGGATGGAACGTGATTGGTGGTGGGGAGCCAGAAATTCCAGGTATCTCTATCGGACATAATGACTACGGTACCTGGGGGCTGACGGTCTTCCGCACCGATGGTGAAGACTTGTATGTGTACGATTTAAATCCGGAGAATCCCAATCAGTACTTATACAAGGGGGCTTGGGAAGACATGAACGTTATTACCGAGACGATCAGGGTAAAGGACAAAGGGGATGTGAGTGTAGCGCTTCAATATACCCGCCATGGCCCGGTCACTTACGTAGATTCAGTAAACAATAAAGCTTATGCCGTTCGTTGTGCGTGGCTTGAAGTGGGCGGATCACCCTATTTAGCCTCTTTGCGTATGGATCAGGCAGAAACCTGGGATGAGTTCCGTGAAGCTTGTAACTACAGTCATATTCCCGGCGAAAACATGGTTTGGGCGGATAAAAAAGGAAATATTGCCTGGCAATCCGTTGGCATTGCTCCCATTCGCAATAATTTTAGTGGGCTTGTTCCGGTCCCTGGAGACGGCAGGTACGAATGGGATGGTTATTTGCCCATCATTCAAAAACCAAATACGCTAAACCCTCCAGAAGGCTACTTCGCCACCGCGAACCAAAACGTAACGCCAGCCAGTTATGAGCATTGGAATGCCATCGGATTTTCCTGGTCTGATCCCTTCCGTGGCGATCGCGTTGAAGAAGTACTTGGTGCCGGTAAAAAATTAAACATGGCTGATATGAAAGCTTTACAAGTTGATTATCATTCGATTCCAGCAAGTGTCCTTGTGCCCTTGCTGCTAGACCTTCCCCTTACTGGAAAATCGGACGAAGCGCAGGCTAAGCTTCGGGGATGGGATTTTAACCTGGCACCAAATTCTATTGAAGCAGCCATATATGTAGCCTTTGAAAATAAGATGAGCACCCTTGCCAGTTCAAGGTTTATTCCAGCATCTGCGAAAGGCCATATTGGTAAAATTCAAATGAAGAAGCTAGTGGATTGGGTTGTTGAACCTGACGGTAGGTTTGGGCCAAACCCGAGCCAGGGTAGAGACCAATTCCTAGTCGATGCCTTTAATGACGGAGTTGGATACCTCGAAGAAACGCTTGGTGATGATATCAATAATTGGCAATACGGCCAGGAGAAATTCAAGCACACCTACATGGCACACAGCTTAGGAAAGCTGGTGAATGAAGAGGTTAAAGCCAAATTAGATCTTGGTCCGCTACCGCGAGGAGGCAATTCGTATACACCAGGGTCAAGCGGTGGTAACAACAGACAAAGCTCAGGCGCCTCCTTTAGAATGATCGTGAATACGGGGGATTGGGACACTGCCGTTAGCACAAACGGCCCCGGACAGTCCGGAAACCCTGAAAGCCCCTTTTATAGCAACCTATTCGAGCCCTGGGCCAAAGATCAATACTTCCCAGTTTATTATTCACGCCAAAGAATAGACTCCGTTGCTGTTAATAGGATGGTATTGAGTCCTGAAAATTAAGTACTGAGTAATTACGGCACGTAGATTACTATCCATAAGAGCTGTACCATCGTCGGTCATAGGAGGTGATTTCGTGCTCGCGAAGCGAGCGCGGCCTTCCTCAAGCGAGGCCAGTAGGGGCGATCCCTTGCGGTCGCCCGCACTGGGCCACGTTTTCCTTCAGAGACTTG
>JAPKCQ010000428.1 GCA_026421165.1 Lewinella sp.
GATTTGTAGTTTCGGAGGGAACAAAAACGTCGGGTCAAACCACGTAGCCGCGAAGCAAAACCGGTAAGTTATTTACACGGCGTCCCTAAGCCTTGGCTCTTTTGCGGCGTAGCTTCGTTGCTGAACTTCCGTTTCAGCGTCTCGCTATGCCGCAAAAACCTGGAGCCTTATTGGTGCATCAAACTTAGATTATAATGTACTAAAGATGCCAGACAACAATAGTCTTAAAGCCGATGCCTTTTTCGCACCTTTCTCTCTTTTAGCCGAAGAAGGCGACTCCATAAAAGTGCCTATCGCTGGCTCCCTGGGCCTCTTAGCCTTAGGCGACCAGGGCTGGTACATCTGGAGGCAGGCGAAACGGACCCACAAAGAAGATATGGGCCAGCGCAGCGTTGAAAGGAGCAATCATGATGCCGTAAAAGAATAAATAGCAAAACAAATTATGAACGATAAGAAGGTAGTTCTCATCGGTTGGGACGCAGCCGACTGGAAAGTCATTAACCCTATGCTCGATGCTGGCTTGCTGCCCAATCTGGAGCGGATGATCAACGGTGGCGTCATGGGTAACCTCGCTACTCTCGACCCCCCGTACTCACCGATGCTGTGGACCAGCATCGCCACCGGCAAGCGGCCCTATAAGCACGGCGTTTATGGCTTTCAGGAACCTACTGAAGCCGCGCCGGGTGTCCGGCCCGTAATGAGTACCACGCGAACTACGCGGGCCATCTGGAATATGCTGAACCTAAAGGGTAAAAAATCCCACGTCGTTGGCTGGTGGCCTTCCCACCCTGCAGAACCTGTGAACGGGATCACCATCTCAGACTTTTTTCAGAAATCTAGCGGGCCAATGCATGGCCACTGGCCCGTAACGCCGGGAGCGGTTCACCCCAAAGAAATGGAGGACCACTTTGCGGACCTGCGTGTCCATCCCCAGCAACTAAGCGGTGCGCACCTGTTGCCCTTCGTCCCCAACGCCGCCAACCTGGGGGCACAGGGTAAGCAACGGATGGGAGCCATTGCTAACGAAACTGCCCAAGCAGCTACCCTGCACAACTGTTTCACCAACATCCTCCGTGAACAGCCTTGGGATTTCGCCGCCATCTACCTGGCTACGATCGACCATTACTGCCACGGCTTTATGAAGTTCCACCCGCCCCACAGGCCCCACATCCCGAAGGCGATGTACGAAAACTTCAAGGACGTGGTTTCAGCAGGCTACCGCTACCACGACTTGATGCTGGGCCGTATTCTCGACCTGGTCGGGCCGGAAACCACCGTCATGCTCATCAGTGACCACGGCTTCCAACCCGATCACCTCCGGCCTCGTGATATTCCAAAAGAGCCCGCCGGCCCCGCCTACGAGCACAGCTCTTACGGCATCTTCGTCGCTACCGGGCCTGGCATCCGTAAAGACCAGCGTATATACGGTGCCAGTTTGCTAGACATTACCCCAACCCTACTCCATCTCTACGGACTTCCGATTGGCGAAGATATGGACGGCAAAGTACTGGCCCAAATTCTGGAGTCAGACGATACTAAAATTGAAGTTATCCCCAGTTGGGACGCACTGGAAGGCGACGACGGCCGTCGCCCTGCCGATGCGGAAGAAGACGAAGACGCTGCGGCTCGGGCCATGCAGCAATTAGTCGACCTCGGCTACGTCGAAGCACCCGGAGACAATACGGAAGCCAACCGCGAACGCGCCCAGCGGGAATGCGACTTCAACCTAGCAAAAGCCTACCTCGATGGCCGTAAAGTAAAGAAAGCCGTTGAATTACTGGAAGGCCTCTACGCCAAGGACAACACCGTACCCCGCTATGCCTTCTACTTAGCCAACTGTTACCAGGAACTCAACCAGTTAAAAAAATGCCGAGCGGTGATTGATCACCTGCGCAATCAAGAACTATACGACGAACCTACCCTCGACGTGATGGAAGGTGCCTTACTCCTCAACGAAAAGCGACCGCTGGAAGCCATCAAGCTATTTAAGCGGGCCGAAGGAAAGGTCAACCATTTCCATTCCCGCCTGTACCTGCAAATGGCCCGTGGTTACAACTACCTCAAGCGGTGGAAGGACGCCGAACGATCCATCAAGAAAGACCTCGAAATTGACCAGGAGCACGCCCACGCCTGGTCCTTACTCGGTCAAGTTTACCTGTCCGATAACCGCCACGCAGAGGCCGCTGAAGCCCTGCTGACTGCCGTCGGCCTGGAGTACGAGCTGCCAGCTACCCACTTTCGCCTTGGCAAAGCCCTTGAAAACCTGGGAGAGTACGCCGCTGCGGCCGATGCCTACCAGGTTGTGCGTATCATGTTACCAGATTTTGGTAAAGCCCGCCAGGCACTGATTGAACTGTACACCCATCACCTTGCGGCTCCGGAACTGGCCCAACCCCTAATCGACCAGCAGCAAGGAGAACTACAGGGCACCATCACGGTCGTTTCCGGCCTGCCCCGTAGCGGTACGTCTCTGCTGATGCAGATGCTCGAAGCCGGCGGCATGGAAATTTTTACCGATAAGGAAAGAGAAGCCGACGACAATAACCCGAAGGGTTACTACGAACACTCCGCCGTGAAGAATATCGCCAAGAATAAACGATTTCTTACCAGCGCGACCGATAAAGCGGTTAAGGTTATCGCTAACCTACTGCCCAACATTCCGCCTAACTTCCGCTACCGCATCATCTTCCTGGAACGCGATCTCAATGAAGTACTCGCCAGCCAACGTAAGATGCTCAACCGTATGGGGAAGCGCACGAAAGACGATGTTTACCCTACTGGTCTTATGGATCAGTTCGCTCAGGTGTTGGAAAACGTGAAGGAGTGGGCCAGCCGCCACCCTAACGTAGAGATCATCTACATAGAACACCGGGATGCCATTGATAACCCTTTCGTGACAGCAATGCGAATAAATGAGTTTCTTAGTTATGAATTGTTGCCGGA
>JAPKCQ010000429.1 GCA_026421165.1 Lewinella sp.
GCCGTGGGTAACGTAGACTTTACCGATCAGTCTACCGTCACGATTAGTGGCGTCGTTCGTTTTTCTAATACTTTTTGCTACCAGGACAGTGTGGAGCTTTTGGTGAACGGACTTTCTACCGTACCTGCGATTTATACCGATAGTGCGGGAAGGTTCGTCGGAGATTTTGAGCCGGGAGCCAACGTGATCCTTACCCCCCGCTATGCTGATTCAACGCATAAGTTCATGCCTACTTTTTTTGAAGCCCGAAAGCTCAACCGGCCTATTGCCGGCCGTCTTTTTCAGAACACTACCAAAAGGGAAGTTGAGGGGCAAATTGCTGGAGGTGCTTGCCGAAAGTCTATTAATTATCCGGAGACTCCTGTCCGAATCAAAATTGCGTCTTTGAACGGCTGTTACGAAAAGGAACTGGCGGTAGCGGCGAGGAACGGGAAGTATGAATTTAAGGACTTACCGCCCATCCCGATGGCCGTTTCAATTGTTTATCATCCGGATAATACCATCTATGGTTATTTTCAATTGCAGGGAGGATCGGAGACCGATCTGCGCTGGAAAGAGCGGGATTCAATCGACTTTATCTATACTTCAGTCCCTCTGGTTGAACTAGATACCTTTCCGCTACCAGCTGGTTGTGATGGTGTTGGTTTAGCCTTCATCGATCAGTCTGTCCCTTCTAATGGCTACAAAGAGTATTCTCTCGACGCCAAGGTGTACGAGCAATATTTAGGTGGCCGTTGTTATCTTGATTCTTTTTCGCTAACCATCAATAACGCCATCGCTGACGCTCCGGCTTACACGGTTGTGGTAAAGGACACGACAGTTTACCCCATTAAGTTCTACGCTGGTATTCCCCGGATTGCGGGTGATTATACCAAGGTAATCGAGGTAGTCGGTACGGCAAGCTCGGGGACTACTCCTGCTGCGACCGAAAAGGTGGTCGTACTCGGGGAACGCTCGCTGGAGTCTACTTTTACCACGGGCGCGCCGGCCTTTCCCATGATCGTACTACGTGATCCGCCGGGAGATGGTTCCAGTTCCACACTGGCGGAATCGTCTCAAAAATGCTTCAATTTGTCTAATGCAAGCATGACTTCGTCAACAGCGAGCTCAGCTCTTAACATCGACCTTGGCGCAAAGGTGATTACTTATGCCGGTTCTCCCGTTGCAGGCACAATAATGGAAACGGAAACGGTTGCGGATACGGACATTACTGGTAGCATCGCTACGGTAACTGGTCAGGAGGCTTCTGCAGAATTCTGTGTCACCGTAGACCGCACCTACAGCACTTCAGGTGGCGATGACGTGATTGGTCGGGATGCTGATTTGTACGTTGGGGCCGCTGTTAATTTTGAGTACAGCACCACGGAAATCCTGGACTACAACAGAGACAGCTGTGCATTCACACTTGGTCAGAGTTACCGTATATGGCCGGATGGCTTTGGTACCAAATACGTGTACAGTGAATGGCAGTTATTGACGGATGTAATTCCTACACTTGAGCAGCTAGGACGAGCAGAGGATTCGCTGTCGGCGAGTGCTTGGCGACGCCTTATCGCACTGAATCAGACAGCGAAGGATTCCTCCATATTTGTGGAAAATATAAGCTTTGACGCCCTAAATACACTGACGGCTTCAAAGGAAAATAGCAAGACTGCTTCCAGCTCATTCACCCATGAATTCGTTGTCACTGCTGGAATGGCAGGTACGGCCGGCTTTGAAATTCTTGACGTCGGTTCTACAATTACCGTCGGGCTGGAGATTGAGGGTACAACGACCAGTATGATGGGCTCCTCCGAAACCAATTCCACTACCGTCAGCTATACCCTGGCCGACGATGATCCGAATGATAACTGGACGATTGATATATCAGATGACGGACTCTTCGGTACTCCCGTATTCAAAGTTCGGGCTGGTGAAACCATGTGTCCCTGGGAGCCTGGTACTCTTAACCGCGAGGAGTTAGACTTCGCCACCGATAGGTTTACGGAAGTTAACGTACCGGCTAATGCAGCAGCTGTCTATAATTTAAAGTTAAGTAACAACGGCCAGACCGGCAATGATGCCCTGGTTTACGTGCTCGGACTTGTACCGGGCTCCAATCCTGATGGTGCAATAATCTCCGTCGACGGCGCTGCGCTTTCCACGCCACGTTCCTACCAAATATTACCGGGAGCGACCCTGGAAGTACTACTGGCGATAAAGCGTGGCCCGGGGGCATACGACTATGATAGCATCGGTATCTTCATGGCCTCCGGGTGTATGTTAGAGCATTCGGGGAGTCTTGGTTACGATTTGTCTGATCATGGGGTTACGCTGGATCGCTTTGGAAACGTTGTTCGACAAGGTATTTACGACCCTTCTGACCTGGCTAAGTTCTATAAGGAGCTGCGCCTCGGTGCAAAGTTCCTCGAACCATGTTCGCCCATTGATATTTCTTTTCCCCTGCAGGACTTTGTCGTTACTCCCGTTGACAACAACCAGCTTATCATTACGCTAGTCGACTATATCTACGACGATCCTGATCTCGAAACTGTACGTGCACAGTACCGTAGAACCGGAGGAGACGGTAGCTGGATCAATATTGTCGAACTTCCCGCCGACTCATTTGCGACTGATTTCGTTTTTAAAACCGTAAGCTGGGGTTTAGCTGATCTGCAGGACGGCCCCTACGATATCCGGGCCGTTACGGAGTGTTCCGACCTCTCCCTTAATCCGGGAATTTCTCGTATCGTGCAAGGCCGCAAGGAAACGCAACCACCTCAGTTGTTTGGCACGCCGCAACCTGCCGACGGGGTGCTTAACCCTGGAGATGAGATTTCCATCACCTTTACAAAACGTATTCAGTGTGATCAGATTTTCCAGGCTGATGTTTCGGGTTCAACCATCAACGTCAACAATCTCGCCCTGATTGATGCAACAACCGGTCTGCTCATTGATGCCAC
>JAPKCQ010000007.1 GCA_026421165.1 Lewinella sp.
CACAGCGTTTCTTTAAGCCGATGCTCGCTTCGCTCGTGCGGCTACGCCTTTTAGTACTGAAACGCTCCTTGAAGGCAGAGCCGCACGAGCGAAGTGAGCATGTTAGACGGGTAACTCTGTGTAACGCTGTGTTCCCAAAAGAAAAGGCGAAACTTTAGAAACAGTGAAAGGCGAAGCCTTGAGAACCACGAAGTAAAAAAGCGAAGCCTTAGACCAACTCGAGTTCCATCCGCTCCCCAATCCGAGTAAAGTAGACGTCTTCCAAATCAGCGTTAACCGCCGTAAAGGAATGATCAGGCTGAACCTCACTAAAGACATGAATCTCCGTCTTACCAGCCTTAAGCCGGGTAGAAATCACCTTAAAGGCAGCCATATGCGCACCTAAATCAGCCTTATTGATCAATTTTTTCCAGATGCTACCATCCATTTCTTTCACCAACTCTCCCGGATGGCCGGTGGCGATCACCTGCCCCAGGCAGATGATGGCCATATTGCTGCAGAGATTCGTGACGTCTTCCACAATGTGGGTACTAAGGATCACGATGGTGTTCTCCCCAATTTCGCTCAGCAGGTTGTGGAAGCGGTTGCGTTCGGTGGGGTCGAGACCTGCCGTGGGCTCATCGACAATGATGAGTTTAGGGGCTCCGAGCAGGGCCTGGGCGATGCCGAAGCGCTGCTTCATTCCGCCGGAGAAGGTACCGAGGTTGTTCTTGCGTTTATCGTAGAGGTTGACCCGATTGAGCATTGCGCCAACGAGTTCTTTTCGCTCCTTGCGGTTATTGATGCCTTTGAGTCCGGCTACGTGGTCGAGCATGCTTTCAGCAGAGACTTTGGGGTAAACGCCAAACTCCTGCGGCAGGTAACCGAGTACACGGCGGACCGCATCTTTATCGCGCAGCACGTCGATATCGCCGAGGGTAATGCTGCCCGAATCTGCCTCCTGTAAAGTAGCAATGGTGCGCATCAGGCTCGACTTGCCCGCGCCGTTGGGGCCCAGTAGGCCGTACATCCCCTGCGGGATGGTTAAGTTGCAGTCATTGATGGCGTGGACGCCGTTGCCGTAGGTCTTGTTTAGGTTCTCAATTTTCAATTCCATAGTGGGTGCTTTAAGCTTGTGGCCTTAAAGATTTAAAAAAATAACGTTGAAATAGGTACTATCCGACTAAAGGCAGGGTTTTCCCGGATAGAAATACATTTTGCCCCCCCAGAGAGGATTACTCGCAGGCGAGCTCGCCTAATCTTCAGCCTAAATAATATCGGCATATAAGACCAAATGGGTTTATTGGTCTTGCTTAACCGCCCTGGCGGTTTTGGCTACCTCTTCTTTAACAAACGCTCCGAAGTAGGAGCGGTAGTTTCCGTTCTGGTCGACTACGGTAAAACTGCTACATGGGTAGTGATGCTTGAAAAAGGTCTGCTCTATTAACTGGTTACCGTCCTGGTTCCAATCCCGGTTCAGGGTGCGCCTTTCCAGTCCTTCATCGTTCTTGTAGACGTAAAATACAAAGGTCTTATCGATGGCTGCCAGTTTAGCTTCCATCTCATCGTACCAAACATCGCGGGTCTCACGCGTTGCATTTCCGGTGGAATTACAGAGATCCTTTCCTGGGTAGTAGACTATTGCCGCTAGGTATTCTGCGGGGAGCCTCCCCTCCGCTAGTCCGTTGAGGTAAAGCGCTACCGCCTGGTTATCCTCCGGGCTTATTTTTCCCGCCTCTTTGCGGGGCACCAAGCGATACTCAATCGAATCTGCATTTGTAATGGTGGCCGTAATGAGCTTCCCGCGGTTCCTATCAAAGATCTCACGCTGTTTTTCTTTAGAAACGGCCTGCCCATTTTGGTCAAAATAAATGCCGGATCGCCCCGGCGTGGATCCGCAAGAGAAGACAAATAAAGCAGCAAAGAGCAAACAGGTGAAATACTTCATAAGGTTGTAAATATAGCTAGACCGTGCCAACTACCTCCGGAAGAACATAACTTTATAATCACAAGCCTGTTTCTCACTTTAACAGACCAACGAACCAACAGACCAACCCATGCGCCTCGACCACATCGGAATAGCAGTAGCCGATCTCACCGCCGCCGAAAACCTAATCGCCCGCCTGCTCGGCCGCAAGTCCTACAAGCGCGAAACGGTTGCAGAGCAGCACGTTACCACCAGCTTCTTCACCGCCGGAGCTTCGGATGCGAAGCTTGAGCTGGTCGCGGCTGAAGGAGAACAAGGGCCGATCCATAAACACCTCGAAAAGCGTGGCCCTGGCATCCACCACCTCGCCTTCGAGGTCGACGATATCGAGGCGGAGATGAAGCGGCTAGCGGCCGATGGCTTCGAGCTTTTACAAGAAAAACCAAGCAAAGGAGCCGACAACAAACTCGTTTGTTTCCTCCACCCCAAAAGCACGAACGGAGTGCTGGTCGAAATCTGCCAGAGCATTAAAACCACCTCCGACCCCGCTGATTACTGGGGCAGCCGCTACGATAAAGGCAATACTGGTTGGGACATCGGCTACCCCTCTCCACCCATCACCAACTACCTCGATCAGATCCCCGACAAGTCACTGCGCCTCCTCATCCCCGGAGCCGGTAACGCTTACGAGGCAGAATATGCATGGAAGCTAGGCTTCACCAACGTATTCGTCATCGATGTGGCCGAGCAACCGCTGAAAGCCTTTGCCCTGCGGGTGCCCGACTTCCCCCCAGAACAACTTATCCAAGGTGACTTTTTCGAGCACACCGGCCAGTACGATCTAATCTTGGAACAAACCTTTTTCTGCTCCTTCCCTCCCCTACCCGAAACCAGAAGCGCCTACGCCGAAAAGCAACACGCGTTACTGGCACCGGGAGGAAAACTAGTAGGTCTCTGGTTCGACGTCCCCCTGACCGGAGATCTGGAAAAGCGGCCCTTCGGCGGTACGCAGGAAGAATACAAGGAATACTTCGCCCCTTACTTCGAAACGGAGTCTTTTACCCCTGCTACCAACTCGATTGCGCCGCGGATGGGTAGTGAGTTGTTTGGGATATTTCGGAAGGCGGGGATTTAGCAGCGACTCATCGTTTGATGAAAAAAAAATTATCCGTACGGGCAGGGCTCACTCCCGCCCGTATCCGCTAGCTGAGAATCGAATAGAAGCGCTCGCTCAGCAAGCGGCCATACCAAAACATGACACCCGCAGGGGCGGGGGCAAGCCCCGCCCTACAAGCAGACAATATATTTTACACTCCATCAAATGAGCCAAGAAAAGCGCCTACTCCTAATTCTCGCCGCAGTCCAATTCTGCCACATCATCGATTTCATGATCATCATGCCGCTGGGCAAAACGATCATGGAGGTTTTTGACATTTCGCCGGGGCAATTTGCCTGGCTGGTCTCCGCCTACGCGGGTGCGGCGCTGGTGGGCAACCTGATCAGTACGGCCTTTATTGACCGGTTCGACCGGCGCACGGCGCTGCTCTTTTTGTTTTGTGGTTTTACCTTGGGAACATTTGCCTGCGCCTTTGCGCCTACTTATTTTTCCTTGCTGGTTTTTCGGGCATCGACCGGCATTTTCGGCGGAACGCTGGGTGCATTGGTGCTCGCCATTGTGGGCGACGTTATTCCGCTGGAGCGGCGTGGCGCGGCTATCGGCTGGGTGATGACGGCTTTCTCGGTGGCCAGCGTGGTGGGCGTCCCGTCGGGCATCTGGATTGCGGCAGAGTACGGCTGGAGCGCACCTTTCGTGGCTACGGCTATGATCTCGTCGGCCTTCGTCGTACTGGCGTATTTCATCGTACCGTCTCTGCGTGGTCATTTAGATGATCAGGCGCGGCCGCAGGTACAAAAAAAGGATCGAAAAGCAATGGAAGCCGCTATCGACACCGCCGCCCTGCAGGAAGCTAATTTACCTCCTGCCGGTATGGCCCTCGCCCCGAAACACGGACTACGCAAAGTCGTAGACCCTTTCGTACGCATCTTCTCCGACGCCAACCAGCGGGCCGCCCTGCTTTTCACCATGACGCTGATGCTCGGACACTTCACCGTCATCCCCTTCATCGCGCCGTACATGCAGATCAACATCGGTTTCGAAGATAAGCAAGTAGGCCTGATCTACCTCATCGGCGGATTACTAACCGTAGTCCTCCTCCCCTTCTTCGGCAAGCTATCGGACCGCTACGGCCGAATGCCCGTATTCACCACCGCTTCCATGTTCGCCCTTGCCAGCATCTATGCACTTACGAACCTCGACACCGACTCCATCTTCCTCGCCCTGCTGGCAACCTCCTCTTTCTTCGTGGTGGCCAGTGGCCGTAACGTACCGGCTACAACGATGATCACTTCCGTCGTCCGGCCAGAGAACCGGGGTGGCTTCATGAGCATCCGCCAGTCCATCAACGAAATGGCCTTGTTCGCCAGCACCTTAATCGCCGGCTTCATCATCACCGAAGGGCCGGACGGTAAGCTGGAACACTATGAATGGCTGGGCTACTTCACCATGCTTATGAGTGTAATTGCCGTATGGGCGGCCAGCCGTATTCGGTCGGTAGCTTAATGTTCTAACGTTAATTTCATACAAATTATCCTTCTAAATACCTATTTAATCAATTTAGGTCACGATTAACGATTACAAAGACATTCACCTACAACTTCACGGATCAGGCTCGGCTGGCGAGTTGCACCTGGCCTACACCTCCGCAGGGTCAAACAGCAGCGGAAAATATTTTCCTTCCATCTTTTTCCCCTCGCCAACGGACGGTACGCCCGCAAGTAGTACTTCGTTGGTATTGGCCCGGGTACCGTCGGCAAAAACGTTGAGCACGAAGGCACGGCGGGAACGGTCAGAAGAATTGGCGTAGGAGCCATGCAGTAGTTTTGGATGGTGGAAGGAGCCATAACCTGCTGGCATTTCGATGGCTACTTTATTGGCAAATTGTTCCTTCTGTTCCTCGTTCAGGGCTTTTTCAATTCCGTACATATCACCCGCCAGGCTGGTGGTTTCCAGCAGCGGCCAGCGGTGGCTACCCGGAACGTACTGCAGGCAGCCGTTGGCCTCCGAGGCATCATCCAGCGCGCACCAGCAGGTAAGGTGCTGGAGGGGTCCGGTCCTGGTCCAGTAGCTGTAGTCTTGGTGCCAGGCCACTACGCCACCGTGTTTAGCGGGCTTGCAGAACAGTTGGTCGTGCCAGAAGCGGACGGCGCGCTTGCCCAGCAACTGGCTCGCGGCAACCACGAAACGTGGATTCCAGAGTGCATCGTGGAAGCCCTTAGTGATGCGCCAGTGCCCGAGGGAATGGAAGAGAACGGTGTTGCTGTCTTCGGATTCGTTGGAGTGAAACTCGTAGAAGAGGTCGTGCTTCGGGTGGTCGGCTTCAGCAATTTCGGCAAGGTCTTTGCGTAGCTGCTCTACCTGTTCGGTTTCCAGTAGTTTTATGTTGTGGAGGTAGCCGTATTCTTCCCAGAAGGCCAGTTGCTCTTCCGAAAGTTTGTACTGATCCCACGCAGCACGGGCAGGAAGATTGGGGAAGAGGTCGGAGATCATTTGGTGGTGATCGGCAAAATCGCGGCTGATGGGCATGATAGTATTGCTTAATGTTCTCCAAAGATAAGGGCCGCTTGAATAGCAGTAAATTTAGATTTTGGCGGCGGTGCGCAGGAGCAACGAAACGGTTTAAAGGAGCAATGATGACCGGCCGCCGTTAAAATCCTCTTATCTTTTGCCCTCCGGTCACTACCGGATTGAACCTCTACCCCCTGAATACCTTAATAGGAGGTATAACGATTTACGCTTCAGCCATGACCAGACTCCTACTTACATCCCTACTCTTTTTAACCTTCCTTTGCACCAGCGTCCGCGCCCAAACGGTACCCCGTACGCTGCCCGTGCGTGTACAAGACGCCGTACGCTTTGGTAGCACCGAGGTGTTTGGCAGCGCCCGCTTCTTCGGTACCGGCGGCAGCATGACCGCCATCGGGGTCGATGCCACAACGCTGCACACCAACCCCGCCGGCATCGGCTGGAACCGCTTCAACGCCGCCCAGATCACGCCCGGCTTCGCCCTCAACAACCTGACGGCAGGCCTGCGCAACGGCACCGGTAATGAGGATAACAGCGTGACCGACGGCAGCTTCGTCGTACCCAGCGCCAGCCTTATTTGGGCCGGTGATACCCGCTCCGTCAACTGGTCTACCTTAAATTTTGGCATCAGCTACACACGCCTGGCGGACTTTAATGAAACCATTGCCTATGGTGGTCGTAGCGAAGGCGGCATCGTTGATGCCATTGTAGAAGACCTGAACGACGGTATTATCGACGGTTTCCGCTCCGAACTTGCACGACAAATCCCTGGCGCAATTCAGCAAGACGATCTAGGTTTCTTCTCCGACTTTGACCTCGAGAGCAGTGTCGGCGGGCAGGTTCGCCGCGAAGGTCGGGTGGAACGCAGCGGCAGCCTGAACGAGATCGCCCTTGGCTTCGGTGGTAATTACAAAGAAAAAGTGCTCTGGGGCCTAACCATCGGTATTCCGACCATCGACTTCACGGAGACGAAGGTCTATGATGAAGTGGATGATCTCGACGAAATCACCTTCTTCGATAATGCTGGCTTCGATGAATTACTGGAGCTGTCCGGCTCCGGCGTAAACTTCAAATTCGGCCTCATTGGCCGGCCGACGGACAACATCCGCCTCAGCGTCGCCATCCACTCTCCCACTTTCTGGACAGTCGACGAGGTGTACGAAACCACCTTCGAATACAACTTCACTGACGCTGGACAGGCCCAGGGCGGCACCGAACTGAGCCCCCGCAACGAAGCAGCTTACAACCTCAGCACCCCCTGGAAGTTCTACCTCGGCGCCGGCTACCTGTTCAGCAAGAAGGGCTTCCTCTCCGTCGATCTGGACTACAGCAACCTGAAGGGCACCTCCTTTAGTTCCGACGACTTTGCTACCGTAGATGAAGCCGCGAATGAAGATGTGGACCGGGAATTGAAAAGCTCGCTCGGCGTTCGGCTGGGCGGCGAACTCAACCTCAAACCCTTCCAGGTCCGCGCCGGTATAGGCTACCGCCAGAACCCGGTCGTTAATCTCCGCAACGATGAGGACGCCGCTAACCTGAGCCTCTCCGGAGGGGTGGGCTACAGCTCCGGTAAATTCTTCGTTGACGCCGCCGTAAGATTGGAAGACAACAGCGCCTACTACGCACCCTACAGCACCTTTGCTTTTGACGGGCAGGTGGTGGATACGAACCGTAGCCGGATTACAAGTGTGGTAACATTTGGTTTCCGTGGCTTCTGAGTTGCTCCCCGGATTCTTATTGCAGAAAATAGCCCCAACTCGCTTCTAACGAGTTGGGGCTATTTTCTGCAATAAGAATCTGGAGAGGTAGTTAAAACATAATGCCCAACATGATTACAATGGAGTTCAGCTTTCCACTGGAGTCGTCCTCCTGCGGGTTACGGCCTTCACGTTGTAGTGTAGTGCCCTTATCTGTAGTCAGGTCCGCGAAGCCAGATTGGAATGCGATACCACCAACAAGTGCGGTACCATTGGAGATACTGTACTCGATACCTCCGCCGAGGCTCCAGCCAAGGTTTACGCTGTTGACTTCCTTAGCGATGTCGAAACTTTCGTCTTCACTGATAAAACCGGCGTTCTGCACACGGCCACGCGACTGCGTGAGAAGGCCGAGGTGTATAGCGGGGCGGACAAAGTAGCGGATGTAGCCGAACTCCCGCGTACGCAGGGTAAGGCCGATAGGAATTTCAACGAACTGAAGGTCGTATTTGAAGCCGAGGCCTCCGGAGAGGGTATCGGGCAGTACGCCGGCAGCGAGGGTATTGTCCAGTGATTCGCGCCAGATGTCCGCACGGATATACTGATCTTCGTAAAAGAGGGTGCCACCAGCATTAAAATGGAAGCCAATTCCTGTGTGAAGGCTGTAGTTCTCCCGAAAGTAGTATTCCCCGATTACGCCCAACTTGAGGCCCAGGTTAGTGCCGTCGCGGTTGATCAGATTGTCGTTCGTCGTCATACCACTGAAGGTGGGGCTGACCTGAATGCCGAACTGAAGATCACCCGGCAACTGCGCAAAAGCGACAGTGGGAAGAAGAAAGAGAGCGAACAAAAAGGTGAAGGGACGGTAGGTGGTGAAATTTTTGAACATTGGAGTCGTTGGTTAATTGTCTTTTCTAAACGGACCGGCGCGGCCGGTGTTTGCCATTTCCATGAAAGAGAACGTAAAATTAAGCCTCCTTAGCCTTCTATTCGCATTAATCCTCTCGTCTTGCGGTGAAGAAGAGCTTCCGCCGCCGGATGTGAGCGGTCTGCAGTCTCCCGTAACCCTCGTCCGTTTCGACCGGGCGCTAATGGGGCTGGATACTGGAAACCTTACCCCCGAGCTTGCGGACCTGGAAGCGGAGTACCCCGACTTTACCGATACTTACCTGCGCTACATCCTGCCCATCCGCCGGGGTGATTTTAGCCCGGAAGAGCAAGGCCTGATGCTAAAGGCATTCCTGACCTTTCCCCTAATTACGGAAGTCGACTCCGTGATTAAGCAACGCTTCTCCGAAGCTCGGCTGGAAGAACAACGCGCGGACCTCGAGCAGGCCCTGCGCTACTACCGCTACTACTTACCAACAGCCTACCGGCCGGATACCCTACTGACGTTTTTCTCCCAGTTCGAAGTAGCCGCCGCCCTTTACGGAGATAACAACATTGCCGTAGGCCTCGAATTTTTCCTCGGGCCCAACTACGACTACCAGCGGGTGGACCCGCGCGAGACCATTTTCTCTGCCTACCTGGCCCGCACCTACACCCCGGCGCACATGACGGCCAAGCTTCTGCGCACCCTCATTCGGGAAGAAGTACCCCAGCCGCGCAGCGGACGCCTGATTGACCACCTTATTTACGAAGGCAAGAAACTGTACCTCCTAGAAAAGGTTTTGCCCTTTGCCCCAGACAGTATCCTCCAGGAAGTAAGCTCAGAGCAGATGAAATGGCTGGAGAACAACGAAATTCCGATCTACGCCCACCTTCAGAAGGAACGAATGCTTTACAGCACCGATGCTACGCTGATCAAGAAGATGACGCAGCCCGCCCCCTCTTCCCAGGGGATGCCGGTTGAATCTCCCGGCGGGGCCGTTAATTACCTCGGCAAACGAATTGTCGAAGCTTACGTTAAAGCAAATTCCCAGGTTACCATGCCGGAGTTGCTGAGGCTTGTTGATGGGCAGGTGATGTTAGCAGGAGCGCGGTACAAACCTAAATAGTGGTGCAATAATGCGCATCAAAGTCTAAGGGACCAACGGACGGACGCTCGAAATATCCCTCGACCTTCGGGCGTCCGTACTCCTAGGTTTGGCTCTTAATTCGCGTTATTACGCCACCACATTACTACACCATTAGAGAAATGCGCAAGATCGACCACATAGTCTACACCGTACCCAACCTGGAAGAAGCCGTCGCCGAGCTTGAGGCCCGCCTCGGCGTAAAGCCCCTCATCGGCGGCAGGCACGACACCCAGGGAACGAGAAACGCCCTCATTAACCTCAATGACGGCGCCTACCTCGAAATCCTCGCCGCCGACGATGAGAACACCAACATCCCGCCGCCCCGCTGGATGGGTGTCGATGTGCTCTCCCGATCCCGCATTACCCGCTGGGCCCTGAAGTCCAACAACCTCACTACCGACGGCAAGGTTCTCCGCGAGCACGATCCCGCTCTCGGCCATACCAAAGCCGGCTCCCGTCAACGGCCCGACGGCAGCATGCTTCGCTGGGAGTTAATCCTTCCTACCTCCGTTCCCGAGGTAGACGTAATTCCCTTTATGGTAGACTGGAGCCAGTCGGACATCCACCCACACGAAGCCCTGCCAGACATGGGGTGCAGCATTATTGAATTACTACTACAGCATCCGGAACCCGAACGTATTCAGCCCGTTCTACAGGAGCTTGGCGTAAAGGTGCCCGTAACAAAGGGTGAAGAGCCGGATATTATTTTAGTACTGCGGTGCCCCGCTGGAAATATTCCGATTTAGAACAGTGGGGTATTTTCTCCTCCGCAGCACCTTTTTCAACCACCAACGTTAAACCAAAAAACCACCCAAAATGCACTTAAAGATCGAAGACATCCTAGCCCAGGAATCCATGTACCGCCGCCATTTCATGAACACATTACCTGGCCCACGGGGCGTTCACTTGGTAGGGACTAAAGGTCATCGGGGTGCGGAGAATATCGGCGTCTTTAGTTCCTTTGTACACATCAGCGCCAGCTCACCGCCCCTACTTGGCTTCATCATGCGCCCCCTCACCGTACCGCGGGATACGTACCACAATATCAAGGCCAATAAGTGGTTCACCATCAATACGCTTCATCCCGATTTTTTGGACCAAGCACACCAGACGAGTGCGAACTACCCGAACGGTGAGTCCGAGTTCGTCGCTACCGGCCTTACACCGGAATACAGTGAAGATTGTAAAGCGCCCTACGTCGCAGAAAGTAGAATCCGGATTGGCCTTACCTTCGAGGAGGAGCACAAAATCAGCGGCATCGAGACCTTTTTCATCGTTGGTCGGGTGCGGGAAATCTTTCTCCCGGACGAGGCGGTGGCCGCTACGGGCCACGTCGATCATGAGTTACTCCAAACGATGAGTGTGGCTGGTTTAGACAACTATCATGAGGTTGGCAAGGGAAAACGGCTGCCTTACGCACGGCCGTAACCTGGTTCATCCTTAATTTTCAGCGTATCAAGTGCTGTTCTCCGTCGGTTGTCCAATAATCCAGCCCCTGGCGTAAAAAAATGGAACAATCCACGTTTAAACAATTAAAATATATTCCAACAATACCCTCTTCCGGACACCAATATTCCCTAGCTTACCATTGTGAGCCAACCTAAAAAATATGCCCCCGCCGCATGGGGAACCGTTCCGGTAGTTCCACTTGTACTGGCGCTCATCTGCGGTATTCTTACGGCTGATTGGCTTGGCTTTACGTCTCCTGTTTTTTGGCTCACAATTACCGTCTTAGCCGCGCTCGGTGCCTTACTGACCGTTGTTCGGCGCGCACCCGCCCGCTGGTGGTCAGTGCTTGGTAGTGGGCTTATCCTGCTATCCGTATTCAGCTTTGGAGCCTGGCGGTTTAACGACGCCTACCTGCCCGCAAAAGAGAATTTCTTCACCAAGCATTTAGAGCAGAACGACCTCTTGGCCGGAAGGGTAGAAAGCCTTAAACCCGGCCGCAGTCGGATGCGGGCAGAAGTGCAGCTCAGCCATATTTTCAGAGACTCAAGTGGCCACCTTCCGGTAAAGGGCAAGCTGCTGGTTTACCTGCCGCCAGACGAGCAGACCGGGCAGCTAAAAGCCGGAGACCAGATCGTATTCAAGTCCGAGCCAAACGCTATCCCACCACCGCTCAACCCGGGAGTTTTCGACTTCCGGGCCTACTCCGCCCGCCGGGGAATTCACCACCAGGTTTTTCTACGAACGGCTGCGGAGTGGCGCATAGCTGAAAGTTCCCGTAATGGCATCTACGCGCGCGCCCAGGGCTGGCGGCAGGCCTGGTTTAAAACTTTTCAGGACCATCTTACTGGCGACGAACTGGCCGTCGCAGCAGCCTTGGTCATCGGCCAGCGCGACCTGATCACCGAGGAGGTAAAGTCGGCTTACACCGACACCGGAGCCGTACACGTGCTCGCGGTATCGGGCCTCCACGTGGGCATCATTTTCATGATCCTAACTTTCTTTCTGGAACGAGTGCTGCGGCTTGACCGGACAAAATCTGGGCGGGTAGCCGTCATCCTCATCAGCGTAATTTGTATCTGGGCCTTTGCCCTAATTTCGGGGCTGAGCGCCTCCGTGCAACGGGCGGCGATCATGTTCTCGTTGTTAGCAGTGGGGCGCATTGCTTTTCGGAAGATCCATGTGTTCAACACCCTGTCCGTAGCGGCGCTGGGGATGCTCATTTACCAACCAAGTCAGTTGTTTCATGTCGGATTTCAGCTATCGTTTATGGCCATCATTGGCATCGTAGCCTTCACGAATTACCTGAACCGCTTGGTCTACCTTCCCGGGCTGGTGACGCGCAAGGCGTGGTCGGCCGTCGCGGCGTCTACCGGCGCGCAGCTAGGCACCTTGCCTTTATCGCTGCTCTACTTCAAGCAGTTTCCGGCGTATTTCATGATCAGCGGCACCCTGGTGATCGTTTTCGCTTTCGCAACCATGTTTCTGGGTTTGCTGCATGGTTTCACGGCGGGAGTACTCAAGGTTTCCGTACTAGCCGATGGCACCGGCTGGCTACTCTCGTTCGTCGTGGAGCTTCAAAACGCACTCATATTTTTCTTCCGTAAGCTGCCCGGTGCGCTGATCGAATTACGGTCATTTGACGGCCCTTCAAGTCTGATGCTGGCCCTGAGCATCGGAGGCCTGGGGGCTTTCTTCCGTTGGCGCAAGCGCAGTTTCCTGCTTGCCGCCGGCGCGTTGCTAGTTATTATGTTTATTTGGGCGCAGGCGCAGGTGCAAGGAACGGGCGAGGGCAACGGACTGACCGTATTCCACGTCTCCCGGGGAACCCTGATTGACCTTACCTCCGAAGGCCACGCCTGGTCGTTGGGCGAACAACCCCAAATCAAAGACCTTGATTTCAGCGCAGGGCCGCTGCGCAAAAGCCTTGGTTACGCTCCCGAGGCCACCTTCCCGCTGAGCCCCGGCGTGGATACCTCGCTTACCGCTGGCATCAACCTTCGTTTCCCTTACTTCAACTTCGGCGATAGCCAGTGGGCGGTGCTTGATGGCAAGTTGAAAATGCTCCCTGAACTTGATTTCGACAGACTTACCCATTTACTGATTATGAATGATTTCCGGCCGAAACAGATGCCCGCCCTGCCTGCTGACCAAAAATTACTAATTATTCTGGACGGTAGCATCCCGTTTTACCGTTGGGAAGACTGGCGCAAGCAAGCGGACGAATTAGGCTGGCGGCTACACATTACCGGAGAGGATGGAGCTTATCAGCTTTTGGGCGAATAATTTTGTCCCGGTCGGGCCTTTCTAAGGTACCCTACAGTTTCACCAGGTCCTCCAACTCCCGATTACTCATCTTACCGATAAAGGTCTCCCCCGTACCAACACTCAGATCTGCCAAATTTTTCTTGCTCTGGATCAACTGATCGATCTTATCCTCAAAGGTGTTTTCGGTAACTAGGCGGTGGACGAACACCGTCCGCTCCTGTCCGATGCGGTAGGCTCGGTCCGTAGCTTGGGCTTCCACGGCCGGGTTCCACCAGAGATCGTAGTGAATCACGTGATTGGCGGCAGTGAGGTTAAGACCCGTACCGCCGGCTTTGATGGAAAGCAGGAAGACAGAGCAGGAGGGGTCGTTCTGGAAGCGGTCCACCATGGCTTCGCGCTGATCCGTGGAGCAGCCGCCGTGAAGGAAGGGCGGCTCGAAGCCAAATTCTTCTCGGATCATTTTCACCATCAGCTCTCCCATGCTGCGGTACTGGGTGAAGATCAGGGTTTTGTCACCGTTTTCCAGGATCCCCGCCAGGCGTTCCTTCAGCATTCCTGCTTTACCGCTGTCGCCAAAGTCGGGTTTGCCTTTTTTGAGAAACTGAACGGGGTGGTTACAGCACTGCTTGAGGGCGGTGATCAGCTTGAGGATGAGCCCCTGCCGACCAATGCCATTTTTGGCTTCCTCGACCATCCGCATGTTCTCATCCAAAATGCTCTGGTAGAGCGCCGCCTGGTTCGGGGTGAGGCTGCAGTACTCAGTCTGCATCACTTTATCGGGAAGGTCGGAGATGATGGATTTATCCGTTTTGAGGCGGCGGAGGACGAAGGGGGCGGTAAGTTTTCGGAAGCGGGCGGCGGTCGCAGCATCCCGCTCGCCCTGGATCGGCCGGGCGTAAGTTCCGTTGAAGTACGTTTTGGAGCCGAGGAATTTCGGCAGGGTAAAATCGAGGAGGCTCCAGTAGTCGAGCAGCTTGTTTTCAACCGGAGTTCCACTCATAGCAATGCGGATGGGTGCTTTTATTTTTTTGATGGTCTTCGTCTGCTTCGCTGTAGGATTTTTAATGGCCTGGGCCTCGTCGATGATGAGTATCCGGTAGCCACCTTTGGCGAAGGTTTCCTCTTCGGAGCGAACCACGCCGTAGGTGGTCAGTAGCACGTCGTAATCGTTATTATCAGGCAATTTACGCCCCGGTCCGTGGTAAACATGAGGGCGAAGCGCGGGTGCGAAACGGTTGATCTCCCGCCGCCAGTTGCCCAGCAGGCTGGTGGGCATCACCACGAGCGCTTTGTCCTTGTCTAGTCCACCGCCCTGCCGGTACTGTTCGAGTAGGGTAATGACCTGGAGGGTTTTTCCGAGGCCCATATCGTCGGCAATAATGGAGCCAAACCCCAGGCTGCTATTGGCATAAAGCCAGTCGAAACCATCTTTTTGGTAAGGACGTAATGTGGCATTAATGCCCTTCGGGACGGGAGTTGACGGACCATTCCGCCATTGTTGAATTTGGGCGCGGAGCGCAGGTGCAATGCGAACCGGTCCGCCTTGGTATTCCTCGGTGAAGATGACCTGGAGGCGTTCGTGCTGCTTCAACTCCGGCGGACCTGCATCTAGCTGGGCAATGAGTTTGGCCACTTCGGCGGGGTCGACGTAAGCATACCCTTCCTGCAATTTAACGAGGCCGTTGGAAGAAGTGAGCAGCTCGCGAAATTCGGCATCGGTAAGGTCTTTGTTTCCAAGTGCAGCCTGCCAACTGAAGCGCAGAATGTTATCGAGTGAAATAATACCTGAAAGTTCGAACGCTTCGCCGGAGGCGCTACTTTCGGCCCGCAGCCCGAGCCTAGGTCGCAGCAATTTTTTCAGGGCTTTCGGGAGCATGACCGTCAGGCCGAGGGCTTCCATTGTCGGCAATACCTTCAGCAATACCGGGGTGAATTCGGAGACGGGGTAGCGGAGCGGTTTTTTTCCACCATCCGCCAGGTAGGTTTCCATATCGGGGAAGTGGCGGGCGAGTCCTCCGAGAAGCTGGATGACGACCAGCCGGTCCGCAGGAGCGAGTCCCCCCTCACCCTGCCATTCAAAGAACGTTTTTGGCACCTGCGTTCGCGCCGCCATTTTATCATTAATGAGCAGGTCAACGAGCAATTCATCGTCTTCTTCTGTCACCCGAAAAATGGGCTGTAGGCGCTGGTCCGCCAGGTGAAGGTCCGCCAGCCAGCGGTGCATCACTAACGGAAACCCCTCGGTGCCCGTGAGGCCAAACGTCTGCTGGCCACGCAGTAAAAATAGTTTCCGTGCCGGAATCTCCGCCCGCTCAGCGTGGGTAGATTCGCGAATTATGAGGCCCAGAAGTGCCGATAGTAGTTGCCGGGGAGCCTCTTCTTTCGTAAACTCTTGGACGTCAGCGTTCTCCGGCGAGAAGTACAACACCGTCGATGAGGCCAGGGCATAGCTGCGCCGGAGCAGGTCGCACGCGGCTTCCCCCACCGCGGAGGGAATGTAGCGCAGCACGAAACGGTCATCGCCGGCATCGAGTAACTGGGGCACGTAAGCCTTCACCTCCGCCACCTTGCGGGCCAGCTGAAAGAAAAGGAGCAACGTGCGCGCTTCCGCGTCGAGGCGGTGTCGTTCCACCGCTTCAAGCTTGGTGAGCCAGTCGATGAGGGCTTCTTCGCGGCTGATTTCAAAGAGGGTTTCATCCTCGTCATCGAAGGAGAAAAGGTGGCCCAGGCTGAGGTTTTCATCGAGGTGAAGCTCAAGTCTTCCGCCTTCGGGAAGCAGAGACTCCGAGTTCACATCGTTTGCGGCCAGCCACATTTTTTTAGCGTAGCGGCTGGTTTTCTTGCACAGCCCGTCGAGGAAGCGGGGCAGGTCTCCGTTGCCGTCGAAGGCGGGAGTTTCGCCCAATTTTTCCATAGCCCGCCAGCCACTATCATCGAGAACGCCAAAATCGAGCTGCTGGTAAACCTCTTCTTCCCAACGGTAGGCCTGCGGTTCGCCGATGTCCTGCAACAAGTCATTAAGTAGGGGAATGCTATTTTGAGCGAAGCCGTCGCCGCTTAGTTCGTCGATGGCCGCTTTGAGGTCGAGCCCCCTGAGTTTGAAGAGTTGAAAGGGATCGCCGTCAATATCAGCGGCGATGACGTAAAGCAAGGCGGCCTGGTGCTTGCAGGGCGTTGACCAGTCGGGGCAGTCGCAATTAACGCCCAGCTCGGAAAAGCCTTTGGGAAAGATGCTGAGGTTGCGGTCGGCCAGCAGTTCCACCAAACTTCCCGGCAACTGACCGGCGAGTAACTGACCGAGGATAGCAGCATTGCTGGTTATTTCCTTTAAGATGGCTTTGGCCTGGGGCTCCGTCCACGGCTTCCAGTCAAGGCTGATGCCGTACGGGCGGGGCATACTTCCCTGAACGGTTGCGCTTATTTTTCCGGGTCCGTCAGTAGTGATGTTTAAGACAAGACCTTTGTTTGCGTAGGTTTTCCCGCGGCCTAGGCGGCCGCTGTTGTCGGCCCGTTGCAAGGCTTCGAGAAATTCTTTCCCCCACCAGGTGGTACCGTACTTACGTCGGTAGCTACCGGCGCGGGCGGCGGGGGCGGGGCGGTATTCGTAGTTCCAGGAATTGGACAAGGCTGGTGGGGTTATTTTTAGTCGGAAGTTACGGTGAACGTAGAGAACGGGAGGCTCACAAATCAAACTGTAATGCGATTACCCCTGATTCAACCCTCCCACCATACCATCTTTTGAAAGTACCTTAGTCTAACCATAAATCGTTAGTCCGTAACTTGTACCGTCTAAACGTTTTACATGCCAACAATGAACGACCGTCTTATAATCGACCTGAGAAAGCTCCAGCTCTGCCTACTGCTCGTATTTTCGAGCATTACCGGGTTATGGGCTCAGTGCAATGAGACACCGGTTTTCAGCACCTCAGCGACAGAAGTCGAACGTTCCTGCCACCTTTATTCCAGCGCGGATTTTACCGCTTTGGCGGCAAATGTAAACCGTTGTTACCGGGTAAGCGCGGCCACCGGAACGATCATTTCTGGTAGCCTGGACGCGCGGCTAGAAGCGGCTTTGATGGCTGGAGGGGCACTGCCCCTGGCGACGTCTCCCTGCTCCGAGGAGGTAGAGGTTTGTTTGTCCGGAGCGACGGTCACTCCAACTCGCAGCTGTGTTGATACGGTTTGGCTGATTCGAACCTTCACCGCTCGAAACACTGCTCCAGAAGCTTCCCCTGCTCCCGTGTCTTTCACCCAAAACATCTTTTTTACCCGGCCCACGCTTGAGGAAATGAGCGGAGTGGAGAACGTCACCTTCTACTTTCCCGACAACGGCAACGGGATGCCAGAAAACCCAGCTCCACGTCCTGGCGACTTTCCATTGACCGGAGATCGCCAGCACCTATCCGCCGATTTTTGCGGCTACACGGTCACCTTTCGGGACGGAGAACGCGACGGCGGATGCGGCAATAATTATACTTTTGTTCGCACCTTTGGTGTTGCGAACGACTGTGGCGACGACAGCCGGGTGTTTTCCCAAGTCGTCCGAGTGGGCGACCAACGAACTACCGTGGAGTCACCGCCATCGATGGTACAAAACCCACTATTCTTCGGTACGAACTCCGACTGTGTCGCCGTGATCGACACCCGCCTTACCGGCCTAACCATCGCTGACATCTGCGACGGAAGCAGCAGGCTGAACGCCTACGTTTATCTTAATGGGCAGCTTGGCAACACGCCACTCGGCCCCTACCGCGTTTTCAGCTCCAGCGAGCCGCAGAATTTCACCGACCCTATCCCCATCGGCCAGCACGTCATCCGCTACCTCGGCCAGGACTCCTACGGTACACAGACGATTCTTGACATCGATTTCGAGGTCGGTGACAACAATCTACCGACGGCGGTCTGCCGCCAAACCCTTACTATTTCTCTGGATGAAGACGGCACCGCATCACTGCCGGCCCTGGAGCTTAACCAGGGAAGCTTCGATGATTGCAGCGCTGTTACTTTCACGCTCACCCGCGCTGGTGGAATCTTTTTCCGTGAGCGCCTGATCATTAATTGCAATGACTTTGGAAGCATAACGACCACGCTGCGCGTAACCGACGCAACGGGTAATAACCGAACAGAATGCAATGTGGAGGTAACGGTTACAGACCTACAACGGCCTACCTGTACCGCGCCACCTTCAACGAATATCACCTGCCGGACATTCGCCGATAATCTGCCTATAAACCTCCGCGAAGTATTCACCTCCGACCCCGCTGGCACCGCGAACCTACTGAATGCCACCTTCGGGGCCGCTTCCGGAGCGGATAACTGCGACGCGCTGCGGCTGAGACAATTCCTAAACGGTGCCCTTTCCGAATGCGGAAGCGGTCGGTTCACCCGCAGCTTCGTGGTAAACGACCAAACGGGCTTCACCCAAATTGCACTCTGCCAGCAGTTCATTAACGTACGGCCTTACACAGAATACAGCCTGCGCCTACCGGGCGATCAGAATTACGACAGCTGCACCGATCTGCCTACTCCTACAGACCTGGTTCTCGGTGAAGGCGGCTGCGACCTCCTCACCGTCAGTACCGAAGCAGATACGCTAACGGGCGACGGCAGTGCATGTTACCAACTCCGGCTCACGCATACCGTCATCAACTGGTGTGAATATGACGGAAGCTCCGCTCCGCTGGACATCCCGCGCGATGCGGACAACGACGGTAACCTGCGCACCACCTTCTACCTCAACATCGATCCCGTAGGAAACGGAAGCCTGACGGACGATAAGGCCGTATTGGACCGGGACATCGTGGGTAACAACGGCAATGAGATCGGACTCCTGGTTGATACGTACGGTAGTTCCTCCCGGCGTGGCTACTTCCGCTACGTGCAGCTCGTGACGGTTTCCGATAACGTCGCTCCGCAGGTTGATATTACAGTTCCGGACAACGGACAAGCCATCACTAGTGATTGCCTAGGTAGCGTACTGCTCAGTTATACGACCTCCGACGATTGCGCCGTGCCCGAAACAAGGATTGCCCTCGATATTAATATAACCGACCGCAACGGAGACGACACCATCACCCGACCCGACTTCCTGGAAGACGGGGAGGTCAGCCCTAACCGTTTTACCGTCCTCCCCGACGGCACCGTGAAAGTAGGCATCCGTTTCCTACCCATTGGCCAGCACCTGGCCCGGGTGCAAACTACCGACAACTGCGGCAACCTTACCGAGCGCTTTGTTCTCCTCACCGTTGAAGACGGCCGCGCGCCCTTCCCCAACTGCTCGGAGGTAAATAGCGTGACGCTCACCCCTGATCCAGCTTTCGGTGGTATCACCGCTTTACTGGCCACTGACTTTATTCGCGGGCCGGCGACGGTCTGTACAGAAACACTGGTTACTTACTCTATTTACAGGGAAGAAACAGCCGATCAGGCCGGTTTCGTTCCCTTCGCTAGCGAAGAACAGCTGAGCCTTGATTGTAGCGACTTGGGCCAAAACATCCTTCGGGTCTACGCCTTCGCCGAAGCTACCAGCCGCCATAACTACTGCAACATCAGCGTAAACGTGACGTCGACTAATGAAATCTGCGCCGGGCGGCTAGGCATCATCGACGGGTACGTTCTTACCGAAACGGGAGAGCCCATGGCCGATGTAGAAGTATTCGCCGCTGCCGACGGCCAGGAGATCGGGATCATGACTGAAGACGACGGTTATTACCGCTTTGACGGGCTAGCAGAAGGCGCAGACTACACTATTCGCCCCTATTTTAACGACGACCCGATCAATGGCCTTTCCACTTTCGATATCTCATTGGTAAGTAGCTATCTGACTCAGAACCAAGAAGAAACGCTCAGTCCCTACCAACTCATTGCCGCTGATGCTAACAATAGCCGCGCCATCACCATTCTTGACCTGATTGAGATTCGGGAGATCCTGCTAGGTATTGATGATGGCTTTGATAACAATACAAGCTGGCGGTTCGTCCCGGCAGACTACGCCTTCCCCGACCCGACCAATCCCTGGGAGGAGCAACTCCCCGAGCTGGCAACGGTTCCCGGCTTAAGCGGTACCCGCTCGGTAGACTTTGTCGCCATCAAGGTTGGTGACGTAAACAATTCGGCAGATCCTACGGGGAGTTTACTGGCCGACACCGATAGTACTAACGGCAGAACACGCCCAGCGCTTTCGCTTGAATTGCAGCCCGACAAGAAGGGCACATGGTCGCTGTTGGTTACCGATAATGTCCAACTATCCGGTATTCAATTCAGTATGGCGCTACCCGCAGGTGCAAAAATTATTGATGGCATTGCTCAGTACTGCTGGGCGGTGGACCAAGACGACGTGCTGCACTTCAGCTATGTACCCGAAGGCAAAAGGCATTTATTCTCCGGAGAACATTTACTTAAGCTGACACTACCCGGCGGTACTCCGCTGGCTTTTGCGAGAGAACGCCTGGCGCGACTTGCTCCGGAGGCGTATACTGCCAACGGCCAAACTGAAAGACTGAAACTGGTGATGGTGGAGCGTTCGTTTGACGCTGGCCTTAAGGTATTTCCCAATCCGATTTCCTCCGCCAGCATACTTTCCTTCGCTTGGCCTGAACCGGAGAATTTGCGTTTAGAGCTGATGGATATTTCCGGTCGTTTGCGGAGTGAGCGAACGATCAATGCTGTTGCGGGGCAGAATGCTATGCCTTTGGGCTTAGCGGGCCATGACTTGGTTGCCGGCGTTTATTTTGCCCGATTACGGGGGCGAAATGGTAACGCTACGGTTCGAGTCATGGTAGCCGGCCGTTGATCAAATTTCTTCATCCTTTCCCTATTTCCTGTGTTCGCGCCGCCTAATTAACCCGGGACTCCGCCACGCTACGTCCCGCGCTACTATTGTTTAATCCCTGTAGGATTCGTTGCGCAGGTCACAAATCAGGTGTTTTGTCACAGAACTTTCCCCTTCGCAAACGCATTAGATAGAGCCAAACCTTATTGAACTAACCATGGCCAAACATTCTCCGAAGAAGATCGCATTCGTCAACCGCAAAGCGAAATACGAATACCATTTCCTGGAAACCATGGAAGCGGGGATCAAGCTAACCGGCACGGAGATAAAGAGTATCCGTAATGGCCATGTGAACCTGCGCGATGCCTATTGTATTTTCTTAGGCGAAGAAATGTGGTGCCGTTCAATCTTTATTGGCGAGTACAAGCAGGGCAACGTACACAACCATGAGGAACGTCGGCCGCGTAAGCTATTGCTGAAACGCCAGGAACTCAATAAATGGCAAAAGAAGGTAAAGGAAAAAGGCTACACGATCGTTCCCTACCGCCTGTACCTCAACGAGCGTGGCCTTTGCAAGCTGGAAATCGCTTTGGTGCAGGGCAAGAAGGTGCACGATAAGCGAGACAGTATTAAGATGAAGGATAATAAGCGGGCGCTGGACCGAGCGCTGAAGGACTTATAGGTCTAGTATAGTACTAAGGAGCGCCAATTCAATAACTGTCCGATTTCGCTACGCGGCTACTTTCGTAATGCAGCTTGTCCTCGTGACGCTGCTATTTATAGACTCAATCGGCACCACGATGACTACGCTTCAATCAGGACAGTTATTGAATTGATGTTCCTAAGCAACACGATACGCGCATCCTTACCGTTACACGAACGGATTTTCTCTTCGGTTACGGATCTAGTCTGACCCGCATTTGATGACTTAACGGAAGTTATTCCTGATCAGCTCCAGAAAAAAAAAGGGCGACCCGCGATTTGCGAATCGCCCCTAACTGGCAATTTTACTGGTATGTAGACCGCCGATTTTTTCTTAGTTCATAGCCAAGGCCTGATAGGCGTAGAAGAAGTCGAGGTTCAATTCCCCCTCGGCGTTAAGCTGGGCGATGGAAGGCTCGTTGAGCAGGTTAACTGAATTACAGCCAAAGAACCACTGGCGGGCATCAAAGCCGAGATCGGCAACAAATTGATCCGCGAGTTCCAATTCAGGCTCAATATCCAGAGCGACAAGGTTGGGTTGGCCCCAGATAAACTCCTGAGCATCCCACTTGCTCATCAGGGGTACGCGCAAGCGAAAACCGTCCGTATTACGAGGGACGTAGCCACGAATATAGCCGGGGTTCATCTTGCGTACCGTTCTGATCGGAAGGCCACATGCCACCGCGAGACGGCCTAGGTTCAGCGGACGGTAGACAAGCAAGCTGGCGATGCTGTCCTCCATAGTATGGTCAGCAGGTGTTAAGCCGTACTCATCGTAATAAGTAACTGTGTAAGCGGCGGCCACATAGGATGCTACATATTTTTGAGATTCGCGGGGTAGGAACCGCTTTACCTTATTGTAGTTGGAATGTCCTCCGGTGGCACGGATGGCGCGGCGTACACGTCCTGGTCCGCAGTTGTAGGCAGCAAGGGCGAGGTGCCAGTCATCAAACTGACGGTAAAGGTCCTTCAGCATAATAACTGCGGCTTCCGTGGAGCGGTACATATCCAGACGCTCATCAACAATACCATCTACCCGCAAGCCCATTGAGCGGGCGGTGGCGGGCATGAGCTGCCAAAGACCGGCGGCGCGGGCGGGAGAAACCGCTCCGGGCACCAGCATTGACTCGGCAACCGCCAAGTACTTGAGGCTTTCGGGCATATTATGACGCTTCAGATAGTACTCGAAAATGGGGAAGTACTGATTGGCGCGGCCCAGCATACGCTCGGTGCTGTGGGAGCCCCGGCCGAGATAGTCTCTCAACTTACGTTGCAGGTGCGCATCGCAGGCAGTGGTAGACAACTCAAGGTTCATCTCATCCAGCTGGTTGCTGAATTCAGAAGAGGCCTCACAATTGAGTGCGTCGGAGTTATGGGGTAACGAGTTGTAAATCGAGTTAGCCTGTGCAGTTACGGACATCACCAGTATTATGGCGACAGTCAAGCACTTCAGGAGCTTGCTCATTCAAAATGATTTTGTTTAATAATGACTTACTGCCTCAATGCCACTAGTTCATGGGGGTGGCTCTTCAGTAAGTATTTCGTGCCACCCGGGGAAGGGGAATGGCTCTTTAATTGGGATATATTGTGGGCTTAACTTTCGTCTTGCCCTAAGCGGCCACAAAGATAGGGGTAGCAAGTACCACGGCGCAAGTTTTACAGCTCTAACGGTTTGTTATTCAACAATTAAGCCATGTTTCAAGCACGTCAAAGGATTTTGAAAGGGCATGGCATTAACGACCAAAACAGCCGTCAAACAGAACAATTACACTTTTTTCCCCTGTCCGTAGTAGTCCAACCGAATAATCTTCCATTTAGGGTAGCGAAAATCAACGAATAAAATGATAAAAATTAAAGTGTTAAAATTTTCCTAACTTCTTTATGTCAGTACTTTTTAAACGCTACCCCTTTCACCGAGCAGTACTCCTGATCTCTGTTACCGGCCGCATAAAAGAAGTGTACTTCCTGCACTTCCGTAGTGGGGGTACGGCCACTTTACCGTAGCAGGGAAATTGTGTTCCTGGCGGTTTGCTGCTGCTGATCATATAGGTTGGAAGCGGAAGGGAAGATAGCCGAACTATATTAACCTCAGCCGGCCCGGCGATACTAGGGAAAATCATGCAGAGGGAAGAGCTCGGTGAGTAGACGCTGGGTGGTTAGCTTACGGGTATCATAAACGACTTCTACCGTCTCGGCGTGACCAATATGTTCGGAGCAGACTTGCTGGTAGCCTGGGTTCAGAACGTGGCCACCCATGAAACCCGTTCGGGTGTAGCGCACGCCCGGTAGTTACCTAAAGTGGTATTCCCGCCCCCCAAAACAGCTCCTGGCCAAATAGATGGTTGCCCTTTAAGCTTCGCCGCCCTTCATATCCTCGAACTTCTCGCGAGAGATGAACCGGAGAGACAGGCTGTTGACACAGTGCCGGATGTTCTTCTCCGTGAGGCGCTCGCCCTCAAAAACGTGGCCGAGATGGCCGCTGCAGTTATTACAAACGATCTCTACCCGGTGACCGTCGGCATCGCGAATCTTCTTGATGGCACCGGGGACTTCGTCGTCGAAGCCTGGCCAGCCGCAGCCGGAGCTGAACTTATCCTGGCTATCGTAAAGGGGCGCATCACAACGGCGACAGACGAATACGCCGTCTACCTTGAAGTTATTATACTCGTTGGTGAAGGGCATCTCGGTACCCTTGTTAACGATGACGTATTCCTCCTGAGAGGTGAGGGTGTTGTAGTTTTCGAGAGATTTCATGGGTGGATAACGCTTGGGATGGCTTGTCGGTTCTGGGTGGTTGCACCAAGCTGTGGTCCGTTCGTATTTTTCAGATCCCGGACTTCGATCAATGCTATCTCATCTGGCTCTGTCCGGGGCTACCGTGCTTGGGTTCCTACGGATGGTTTGAAGTGGGAGAGACAACGCCGATGAACCTTTCATTGCACCTGCGGCCGCGCCCTCAGCAAATAATTGAATAATTGACCACAAAGCTACAGCAGCGGAGATAATGGCTCCCGCTGTTGCGACTTACTTCACTATGCTCGTTCACCAATGTGAATAAGTGTAGCGCCACGAATAGTAGCTCCGGCCGTTATTACTTTATCATTTATCAATTCCATTATTCCCCCATCTACACCTCCTCCACCACAAAATCATAGCTTTCCATGATTACGTTGGCGAGCAGTTTTTTGCAAGTATTCTCTACTGTGTCGTGGGCTTCCTGCTCGTCTTTTGCTTCGAGGCTAATGGTAATGTGTTTGCCGATGCGGACATCGTCAACCCCTTTGACACCAATATTGGGGAGATTTTTGACGACCACTTTTCCTTGAGGATCAAGCAGTTCGGCCTTAGGCATTACGTTGATGTGAGCGAGAAACTTCATGTTTGGAAAAGATTTAATCAGGCTTCCTCAGAAGCAGTCGGGGGCGAAACTAGGTTAATAACCAGGTAAACGCCAACGATGAAAGGGAAAGCCGCCGTTTGCAAAGTCGTAAGCAAAGCGATGGCAAGAACCACAAAGATAATTCGCGTCTCGTTGCCCGCCCACTTCATGCCTTTGATCTTGAAAGAAAACATCGGGTGCTCACTGATGAGCAGGTAGCTGAAGGCGATAATCGCCGGGTAAAGTACGTAAGGGCTAAGCACCCAGCCTGCCCAACCGAAGGGATCGAGCGCGTAGATTAGCATCAGGCCGGTAGCGAAAACGGTACTCGTTGGAGTCGCAACGCCCATAAAATTTTCGGTCTGTCGTGTATCCAGATTGAATTTGGCGAGGCGGAGGGCGCTGAAGAGGACCACCATAAGGCCCGGCGCAGCGTACCACGACCAGGCGATTGGCATATTGTACTGTTCAATATTAGGCACGGATGCAGGTGCAGAGGCGTCACCAATGAAGAGCAAAGTATAGTAAATCACCCCCGGCACCACTCCGAAGGAGACCATGTCCGCCAGACTGTCCAGTTCCTTGCCGTGCTCACTGGAGACATTGAGGAGGCGAGCAACTAAGCCGTCGGCAAAGTCGAACCAGCCAGCGGCAAACAGAAACCAGAAGGCTACAATAAACCGGTGATCAAGGATGCAAATGATGGCTGCACACCCACAAAACAGGTTGAGCAAGGTAATTACGTTGGGGATTTGAGACTTTAGCTTCACGTTACAAAGTTAGAGTCCAGGAAACGAAGTTAGAGTACACTGTACTAAGTTGTCGAGTTTGGCTGAACTCGTAAATGTTACTAATCTGCTAAACTTAGTAATAAGTCGTCCATCTACCAACGAACCCATGTACCGAACCGGTTATTAAAACTGTTAGATGCTAGTACCGTTCTTTACCCTCCCGTAAGCCCCCCCTCCGATGAAAATATTTTACTCCTTTTCCCTACTTTATTTCCTGTTTCCCACCGTCGCCTGGAGCCAGCCTGCCAATGACGAGTGTGTGAACGCGATCATGCTGCCCATGGAACGAGAGTTTTGCACGGGCAACGCCGGAGCTACAAACATTGATGCTACCGGCTCCTTTACCGACTTGGCCCAGTACGATGTCTGCATTAGTGAACAGGATGCTATCCGTGACGTGTGGTTCTCCTTCGTTGCGCTCGAGAACTCGGCCCGGGTTACCGTAGACGGCCGCATTATCGGTAATGAACGCGGCAGCTTACGGGAGCCGCAGATGACGCTGTACGAAGGCGGCTGCGGCGGGCTTATGCGCGACGATGCCCTAGTTTGTAAATCTCCCTTCGAGAACGTCAACGGCGTCAATGCCATCCTTGCTAACCTCACGGTAGGCGAGACCTATCATATAATGATCGGTGCCAGCAACGGTAACCAGGGTACCTTCGAGCTCTGCGTAAACCAGTTCAACGCCGTTCCGGAACCGGACGCTGATTGCCCGACGGGAGTTGTCCTCTGCGACAAATCCACCTTCAGTGTCGAAGCTCTAACGGGCAATGGAGCCATCCGCGAAAACCTACAGGCCGGCGGTTGCGTCACCCCCGGTTGTAATCCCACCGAAGACAACTCCGCCTGGTATAAATGGACCTGCGACCAAGCCGGAACCCTCGGCTTCACCATCACGCCCCTCGGTACGGCGGCCAACGAAGACATCGACTTCGCCGTCTACGAACTACCCAACGGCGTAGATGATTGCTCCGACCGCCTAACCCTTCGCTGCATGTACTCTGGTGAAACCAACGGAAACCCCGACAACGCCAACCTTCCCTGCCTCGGCGCTACCGGCCTGAGTACCACTGATACCGACCAATCGGAGAGCTGCGGCTGCCAGGCGGGCAACAACAATTTTGCCGCAGCCCTCGACATGGTTCCCGGGAGGAGCTACGCCGTGGTGATCTTCAACTTCTCCGCCTCTGGCGATGGTTTCGATATGGAATTCAGCGGTACGGGTACCTTCCTCGGCCCACAGCCAGGATTTACTTTTTCGGAAAGTGAGGTTTGTGTCGGTGAGTCCCTCACCTTTCAGGACCAGTCTACTTCCGTAGACCAGATCGTTGGCCGGGAGTGGAACTTCGGCCCTACTGCTAATCCACAGTTCGCCTCCGGTCCCGGTCCTCACGCTGTCGTTTTCGGCGAAGCGGGTACGCCGGGAGTCGAATTGGTAATCACCACCAGCCGCGAGTGCCGGGAGGTACTCAACCAGCAGGAAGTGAACGTAATTTGTTGCCAGGGCCAGTTTACCGGCAACGCCACGACCAGCGACGTCCTTTGCCCCAACGATTCCACCGGCGCCATCAACTTTACGGCCAGCAGCAGCTTCTCCCCCACTACCCTCACCTACGCCTGGAGTACGGAAGAAGTGACGGAAGACCTCAACGGCCTCGGTACGGGCGATTATACCGTCACCGTCAGCGATGAGTCCGGTTGCGAAGACGTTTTCTCCTACAGTATCGAAGGGCCGGAAGCCTTCGTATTCGACACCATGATCACCATGCCCTCCTGCGCTGGCGGGCTGGATGGCGCACTAGAATTTACCGCGCTGAGTGGAGGCCTCCCTCCCTACGAATACAGCATCGACGGCAGCGCCTTCGGGCCGAATAACCAGATCAGTAGTATCGGAGTATCGAACGTTAACGTTCGGGTACGGGACGGCAACAACTGTATCGTTGAGCAAGACATCTTAGTGGACGAGCTCCAACTCGGCCTCGTGCAGGGAGTCGACGTATTCACCGAACCAGTCTGTGCGGGCGACGCCAACGGAAGTATTCAGATCGAGCTCGCCAACGGGCAACCCAACTTCCGCTACGACTTCGGTCAGGGCGGCGGCTTCCAGAACAGCGATATCCAAAACGGACTGGCCGCCGGCATCTATAACATTACCGCCATTGACGCCGATGGCTGTACGGGAGAATTTCAGGTGGAGCTCACCGAGCCCCCAGCCATCACCCTCGCAGCTCAGGGCACGGGCAGCACCTGCTTCGGTACGGACGACGGGCAGATCATTGTCCTCTCCGGCGGCGGGCGACCCGGCTACACCTACACCTTTAACGGACAGCCAGCGACGGACACCGTTCAGATGGACCTCGTTCCCGGCAGCTATACCATTAGGTTGACGGATCAAACTGGCTGCGTACGCTCCGTAACTGAAACCATTACGGAGCCGAACGAGATATTTCCCGTCTTGCTGGAGGAAAACAACCTCACCTGCTTCGACGAAGCCACCGGTTCCTTCCTGGTCACGGCCTCCGGCGGAACACCAGGCTACACCTACGCTACGGACGATCGCATATTCCAGCAGGACTCCCTTCTGGGCAACCTCCTTGCCGGAGACTACACCATTTTTATAATGGATGCCAACGGTTGCGTCGACTCTCTGCGCGGCAACCTGACCCAGCCCCGCGAATTCATCATTAACCCCGGCAACGACGCCCGCATATTTCTCGGCTTCGACACGCTGCTGCGGGCAGTAAGCAACTACAGCCCGGTAACCTACGAATGGGGTCCGGATGCTTTCGAGTGCATCAATGCTGAATGCTCCATCGTCCTCGCCGGGCCGGTGGAAACGACTTTATACACGGTAGTAGGCACCAATCCGGCCGGCTGTACGGACACAGCATCGCTAGAATTAATTGTGGTCGAAGACCTACCGCTTTACATCCCCAACGCCTTCTCCCCGAACGGAGATGGCGCCAACGATGGCTTTACCATCTTCGGCGGCCGGGCGGTACAGGAGATCGAGCACCTCCGTGTTTTTGACCGTTGGGGCGGGCTACAGTTTGAGAATATGAACTTTATGCCGAATGAGCCGAGCCTTGGTTGGGATGGGCTGGTAGATGGTCAGCCGGTTAACCCTGCGGTTTTTGTTTATTCTGCTTCTGTTCGGTTTATTAATGGTACTGTGCAGGAATATGCGGGAGACGTTACCGTCGTCAGATAGTTCCTGGCGCCTCGCGCTGCGTTTTAAAGTTGTACGACTTCGCAATATTCGTGGCAGTTTTGCCGGAAGGTGGCAAAGAAGAAGAGGTGGTGGAGTTTTTAATCCATCGTTTCTCCAACTTAAGTACTCGGGCAAAATTAATCGCACCATCCTTTTCGTACCTTGAACTTTTAGAATCAACCTACCACGATCATGACACGTCGCAAAGCCATTAAATCCGCCGCCCTCACGCTGGGAGCCGCTTCCATCGCAGGTGCCATTGGCGCCACCGAAGCCGCCGACCAGCTCGTCGGTACCCAGTACAAAACCAATCACAGTACCTGCAAATGGTGCTACAGCGGCATCCCGCTGGAAGAACTCTGCGAACGCGGCCAGGACATCGGCCTGCAAAGCATCGAATTACTAACCGTAGACGACTGGCCGACGCTAAAAAAGTACGGCATGACCTGTGCCATGGGCACCCACAAAGACTTCAGCATCGAGATCGGCTGGAACGACCCGAAGAACCACGGCGTGATGCAGGAGCAGTACAAAAAGGTAATCCGGGATGCTGCCGACCACGACGTCAAAAACGTGATCGTCATGAGTGGTAACCGTCGCATGATCAGTGATTTCGACGGCATGATCAACTGCGCCGTCGGCCTACGCCCCATGGTAAAACTGGCCGAAGAAGCCGGCGTTACGCTGCAAATGGAACTGCTCAACAGCAAGGTGAACCACCCCGACTACATGTGCGATAAAACGCCCTGGGGCGCAGCACTTGCGGAGATGATCGGCTCACCGAATTTCCAGCTGCTCTACGACATCTACCACATGCAAGTCATGGAAGGAGACGTAATCGACACCGTCAAGAAGTACCACGAGTACATCGGCCACTACCACACCGGCGGCGTTCCCGGACGCAACGAAATCAACGACTCGCAGGAACTCAACTACCCAGCCATCATCCGCGCTATTCATGAAACGGGCTTTACCGGCTTCGTAGCGCAGGAATTCATTCCTACCTATGATGACAAAATCAAGGCGCTTAAGGAAGGAATTGATATTTGCTCCGTATAATTACTGGTCCCCCGGCCTTTGGGCCGGCAAGCGCAGCGATTACCTCGTTTCACTCGCCGGCCTAAAGGCCGGGAAATCAAACCAACTATTATGTTCAAAAAAACACCTCCGTATGTCCTCATCGGATGGATATGCTGCCTCCTAGTCGTACTACTCGTAGGTTATTTCTACCAGTTTCACGGCAGAGCGATAGGCAGTTTCTGGGTAGGGTTGATGGCTACGCTGTCCTTCACCACACTACTGATGTTTGTACTTGAAGTTTGGAAACTGGTAAACGATTACCAGAGCGGAAACCTCTTCCCGATGCGCAACGCGACCTTCTTCGTGGTATGTTTCAGCGTGGTAGCCTTGCCAATTCTAGGTATTTACGGAGCGGTTACCGGACAATCCTTAGAGGCTTCAACCATGCTACTGATTCCGGTCTTCCTTTTCATGGCCGTCCGGAATGTTTTTCGGGTTACGATTGATAGTGTGGCACTGGAGGCAAAGACCGGGTTCCGGGCACCCATTTACGTTCCCTTATTCGACATCACTAAGGTAGAAGAAACGGACAGGGGAATTCATATCCACACGGCTGGAGGGAAGGATATTCGGTTGTTCCAGGCCTTCTTTTTTCCTGGTAGTTGGGAGAAATTGCGGGAGCGACTGAAAGAAATGGGTAGGAAGTAATCGGCAAGTAAAAAGATAAGACTGACTACCACTTAACTAATCGAATGTGATAGTTATTTGTGCGACGTCCCTTACTGCCTTCTACCCACTTAATCATCGCCCCTTAAAGAATTTCAGCAGCGCCTTAGTATAATCCTCCGTAGTCTCCACACTCATGCTGTCCGCGCCAGATTTCTGGAAGGCATTTTTATGGTAATCCATATTCTTGGTGTACCAGTCGGTGTAGTGTTTTCGGACGCGACGGCTGTCGGTATCTACCCATTGCGCCAGGCCGGTTTCGGCGTCGCGGGCATGAATGAGGCCTACAGCGGGTAGCTCGCGTTCGCGGGGGTCGTAGAGGTGCATCCCGATGAGGTCGTGGCGACGGGCGGCAATGCGGAGAGGTTTTTCGTAACCGTCGGCCAGGAAGTCGGAAAGAAGGAAGCAGATGCTCCGTTTTTTCACCATATTAGTGAAGTAGGTCAGTGCCATCCCGATATCAGTACCGGTGCCCGTCGGGCGGGTATCTAGCAGCTCGCGAATGATGCGAAGAATATGGCCACGGCCTTTTTTCGGCGGGAGGAACTTTTCGACCTTATCGCTGAAGAGCAGTAGCCCCACCTTATCGTTGTTGTTGGTGGCCGAGAAGGCCAGCACGGCGCAAATCTCGGTGATCAACTCGTTCTTCAGTTGTTTGGTGGTGCCAAAGAAGCTGGACTTGCTGATGTCGACCAGTAGCATCACCGTCAGTTCCCGTTCTTCTTCGAAGACCTTCACGTAGGGTTCGTTGCTGCGGGCCGTTACGTTCCAGTCGATGTTGCGCACGTCGTCTCCGTACTGATAACCACGAACTTCGGAAAACGACATGCCGCGGCCCTTGAAAGCGCTCTGGTATTCGCCGCTGAAGATCTGGCGGCTGAGGCCCTTGGTCTTTATTTCTATGCGGCGGACGCGTTTTAAGAGTTCTGTGGTTTCCATGTTTTGAGGGTTAGTTCGTTGGCCTTTTGGTTGGTTGGGCAAAATACGGATAAAGATGCAACCGGACTCGACAGGCGAGCTCTTCTGCATCCTGCTGACGACGGCTTGTCCCGAGTACTAAGGCCCATAAGCTGAACAAGAAATGATACGAATGCAACGGCAAAAAACATTTAGCTGTCGAGTTGTGCGTAACCTTTTTCGCACATTAAGTAATCGGACATTCACGACATGGCGTCACTCCGCGCCGCAGGCTAAAGCTATAGTTCCACCGCAACCAGGAACTCCACTACGTTTCGTCCTAGATTACCCTGGTTAAATCTCCACGAGATCGTTAGGTACAACTATGCCCTTAAACCTCCACTGCACCAGCGGCCGCGCCACCAATTTACGAACGAGAAATATGGCCCCTGACTTGATTCGGGGCCTCATTATCATCCCAAAACAGCCTCCGTTAGCCTCCTTGACGGCCCACTCTGTCGAAATAAAACCATTATCAGAACGAAAGTGCCCTTTTAATCGTTAATTAGTGTGACTATGAAGGATAAAAACTTAGCAGCCGTACTGGCATTTTTTGGAGGGGCAGTCGGGCTGCACCGCTTCTACCTGGGCCAGATTGGCCTTGGTATTCTTTACATTTTTATTCCCCCACTCTCCATGCTGCTGGGTGTGATCGATGCCATCTCTTTCCTGAGCATGGACCAGAGTACTTTCGACGCCAAGTACAATAAGGAGCAGTACCATCCCGCGCAACCCGCCCATTCCGGGCGGAAAATCACCGACCGCGAACGCCGCCACCAGCAGCGCCAACAGGAACGCTCCCGTCGTGAACAGATGCGCGCAGATCAACGCGCTACTCGCCGCTCGGGCTCCGCTCCGCCACGCGCTACCCGCACCGCTCCGGTTAGTACGTCCGACGGCCAGGCCGAGCGCCAGGCAGGCCTTCGTTACTTCAAGGATTTTGAGTACGACCGCGCCATTATTGCCTTTGAACGCGCTCTTCAGAAAAACCCGCGCGACGTGGCTTCTCACTTCAACATCGCCTGCTCCTACAGCTGTGAAGAAGAAGCAGACAAGTCCTTCTACCATCTCGACCGCGCCATCGCCCTCGGCTTCTCCGATTTTGAACGCATCCGTACCCACGACAGCCTCGCCTTCCTGCGGGTTCAAGCCAGCTTCCTGGCCTTTGAGGAAAACGGTTACCGCCTGGCTCCTGACCTGAGCGCTGAAGAGGCAGTACTTGAAAACCCCATCAAAAAAGAAGCGCTGGTAGAACTTCCCGAAATCAACGACGACCTCCTGGAGCAACTCCAGCGGCTGGCCACCCTGAAGGAAAAAGGCCTGCTGACCGAAGGAGAATTTGCTACACAAAAAAAACGCCTTTTAGGTTAAACCGTTAGGTCGTTATAAGTTGGACCGCTTGGTCAGGCTTACTAACAACCTAGCTACTAACTTCTAACGATCTAACTTCTAAGCTTTGACTGCTGAATCCTTAATCTCCGACGCCATTATTCCCCTCAGCCCCTCCGATACCGGTGAAGAGGCTCTCGGCGTAATGAACGAATTCTACGTTCGTCACCTGCCCATGGTGGAAAACGGTGAGCTCAAGGGCGTCATCTCCGAAGACGATATCCTGGACGCCGACGCCCTGCAACCCCTTAGTAGCTACCGACTGCCCGTACAGCCACCCTCCGTTTTTCCGGACGATCACCTTTACGACGTGATGCGTATCCTGACGGAGTATAACCTCACCGTCGTACCCGTCATCAACCGCGAAGGGACGTACATCGGTATGATCACTAATGAGGATTTGCTCCGCTCCTTCGGCGAATCCAGTACTTTCTCAAGTCAGGGTTCCATCGTAGTCTTGGAAGTACTCCGACACGACTATAGCCTGTCCGAAATTTCCCGCATCGTGGAGAGTGAAGGTGCCGTCGTCCTGAGCTCCTTCGTCCGCTCCTTCGAGGGGTCGAACCGGCTGGAAGTCACCATCAAGGTGAACAGCCAGAGCATCGCAGCTACCCTGGCTACCTTTGAACGGTATAATTATAGCGTTAAAGCCAGCTTCAATGAAAAGCTGCTTAGCGATGCGTTGCGGGAACGATTTGATTCGCTTATGAATTACCTAGAAGTTTAGAAGTTAGCGCCTAGTGGTCTGTCAATATTGAATTTGTGGGTAAGGCGCTGATGAATTTTGGTATTGAATGAGGCGAAGGGTTCCTGGCATGGCCGTAGCTACGGAAGGAGTTCTTCAACGAAATTCAGCACCAAAAGGCATCGCAG
>JAPKCQ010000430.1 GCA_026421165.1 Lewinella sp.
CCTTAGTGAATCCTGGCTTATTTGTTTAAGTCTTTCCATGGCGTTGTTGATCTACAACGATAACGTATATTTTCGTTGTGAATTCAAGTGGATTACGAATAAAAACGTTGTTATGTCAAGCTTTATTAGCCTTTGCGCTGGTTTTACCATCGCCAGCTTACCACCGCCACTAAATAATGCGCCTGCGCTTCTCCCCGGAAATATTCAGTTTCAAAAGGAGGACCGCCGTAAGTGATGACACGGGTAACGGTGATCTCCTCTCTCAACAAGCCTTCGTAGCGGTAATTAAGTCCGAAGGATATTCGCTCGGATAGCGCACACTGAAAATCCGTGCCAAGCTGGAGCGAAAAGTGGTTTTTGTTTACCCGATAATTTCCAGAGTCAATAAATAACTGACTAACGCGAATATCTTCACCGAACGTAGTCTGGACAATATCCCGATCATCGTGGTGAAGGGTACGAATGGCGTCCCGAACTCGGTAGGCTGGTCTTACTTGAAGACCGTAGGTGAAACGACCAGCGTTGCGGCTTAATCCAAGAGGAAGTACCAGCCGGGATTCATAGCTTTCCACAAATGATAATTGGAGCGGACAACTAGCAACACCACAGAATGCTACTTCTGGGTTGACGGTTAGTTCTTCCTCCAATGTAACCTGATCAAACGCCAGCCCGACTGAAAATAAAAACCCTTCCAGGAGGCAGCTTGATAATCTAGGCCGATACCGATCGGTTTGTAGTTGATGTCGTCGGAGACCGTAATGCCCTGCTCGAACTGTAGGGTGAACTGGTCGGGTAGGGTGGTGGTGAACAGCAGGGATAGGATTATTAGGTTTCGCATAGTTGGGTGTTTTTAGTTTCAGAATCCCGGAGGGATGTCTTTCATGGCGAGGGGTGGAGGTCTGATCCGATAGGATCGACCGTAACCCCTCGTTTTCGTTATACCAAGCAAGACGTAAACCAAGCCCAAAACCGTTGGCAAACAAAGTTGTTTCCACTTGCACAAAACTTATAACGTAGTTTTACGTTAATTAACTTGAAATGCAAAAACTAACCAAAGCACAAGAAGACCTCATGCACCTCGTCTGGCAACTGGACGAGTGTACCGTAGGCGACCTCCGCGACCAGATTGAAAAGCGCGACGGCAAGAAGCCGGCCCACAGCACCATCTCCACGCTCATGCTGGCGCTGGACGAACGGGGTTTCGTGACGCATAAAAAATACGGGCGGACGTGGGTGTATAAACCAGCCATCAGCCGGGAGGAATACGGCCGGAAAAGCCTGGGCCAACTGATCAAGAATTTCTTTGGTGGTTCGGCGGCCGTGGCGGTCAGCCAGCTGGCGAAGAGTGAGAATTTAAGCCTGGAGGAGCTCAACGCGCTCGTCCGCAAACTCGAAGAGGAATGACACCTGAAATCCTGGAATACCTACTGCGGCTGACCGTCATTTGGGCGGTGTTGCTGGCTTATTACTTCGTGGCTTTGCGGCGGGCAGGCTTTGCTGCGCAGCGGTTTTATTTGCTCGGTACGCTGGCTTTTGGGCTGGTGGTCCCCTTGCTGCCGGTGCTTGGTGGCGGGTTGCCGGTGGCTGGTTTGCCGTCGGTTACTTACGTGGCTGAGCCCTTCTTTTATACGGGGGGTGCGGAGGTTGAAACGGCTGCTTCATCCTGGTCGTGGTTCACGGTTCTGCCATGGCTTTACTTGACCGGCTTAGCGTTTTTTCTGGCGCGGACGCTGGTGCAATGGAAGGGTTTATGGCATTGGGTCTCCTCCGGCACAACAGACCGTTACGACGGTTACCGGGTGGTCCGCCACGGCAACATCAACGGTCCGTTCGTAGCCTTCGGGTGCATCTTCCTACCGACGGAAATGACCGATGCCGACCTGGAACACACTGCCCTTATTCACGAAGCCTCGCACCTGCGTGCGCGCCACCACTACGACACCCTTTTACTAACCATCGGTAGCCTGTTGCTCTGGTTTCATCCGCTCTTTTGGATGCTCCGTAGTCTGCTGGCCACCGTGCACGAATACGAGGCCGACGCGGCCGTCATCCAACGGGTGCCGGTGCGGACTTATGGCCTCCAGCTCCTGCACGCCTCGCTGGGCCCGGCGGGGTATCCTGGGCTCTTTTCTTCACCTATTACAAAGCGAATTGCCATGATTACTGATAAAACCCGTGGGCGGAAGCTCCGCCTTTTACCCTTACTTACCCTTTGCTTGCTGCTGGCTGGCCTGGTCGTTGCTTGTAGCGACATTGAGGAAGACATTGCCATCCCCCTAGACAACTATAACCCCTTTAGCGAAATGGACGTTGATCCTTTTGAGCATATGGAGGAGCCCGAAGTTGGAGGTGCCGAAGACGGTCCCGTTCAATTCAAACTAGACGGATCCTTGGACGAGGAAAGAATGGATTACATAACGGAATACATCAAAGTATTCAGGCCCGAACTTATAAAAGCTGCCTACACTGCAGTACGTTATCCTGCGGCAGCGCGTAGCTCCGGTACGGAGGCTATTGTGAGGGCAGTCATAAAAATACCAAACGAAGGCTCCATCGAACTTGATGCGCTGTATTTACCTACGGAGAAGCAAATAGCCGAAGGGCCGGGTTCTTTGGAGTTGACTATAATCGGCCAGCCCGCAGAGGAAGTGAAGGGGCCAGCACGAAGGGACCTTCTTAAGCAGGAAGTCCGCCGGGTTGTCGGTCAGTTGAAAGGTTTTACCTCGCCTCTTGTAGAGGGGAGTAGCAAAACATCGATTTCGATTGTGGTAGACTTCAACTTCAAACTGGAGGAATAGCCAATTTCTTTCTGTTGAGCACATAGAAGCCGATCCTCAAAAAAGGGTCGGCTTCGTTAATTTACAAACCCATTATCCTCCACCAAAGTCCAGTTTTTCAACCGGATATTTTCGATGCGGGTCATGTGTTTGGTGTTGTTG
>JAPKCQ010000431.1 GCA_026421165.1 Lewinella sp.
GCCGACAACGGTACAGACCACCAGCGCCAGCCCGATCCAGAGCCAGGGAACGATAAAGCCTCCCCCCGTAGCGTAAGCCACCAGGTTGCCGAGACCTACACCACCGATGATGCCAAGGAAACCACCGAGCTGACAGATCACAATAGCTTCGATGAGGAACTGCAGCAGAACGTTCCTGCGGGTAGCACCGAGGGCTTTACGGACGCCAATCTCTTTTGTTCGTTCCGTGACGGTTACCAGCATAATATTCATCAGCCCGATGGCGGCGCCGAGCAGGGTCATCAACCCGATGGCTACGGCTGCGGCGCGTAAGGTTACGGTATTGTCTTTTATTATGGAGACGAGGTCTGAACTGTTGGTTACCTCGAAGTCGTTTTCCTCGCCGGCGCGGAGACGACGCACGTTGCGCATGGTAACGGTAGCTTCGGCGATGGCAGCGTTAATTCCGGTAGGGTCGGGAATGGCAATGAGAATATCGTAGTTCGTCCGGTTGCTGCCGTAGAAGCGCTTGCCGGTCTGGAGAGGGATCAAAACGCGTTTATCCTGGTTACCGGCCAAGCTGGAGCCTTTGCTTTTTAGTGTCCCTACTATCCGGAGACGTAAGGAGCCCGCGGTGATCTCTTTGCCGATGGCGTCGGCGGGCTTATCGTTGAAGAGCTCCTCCACGAGGGCGGAGCCAATGATACAAATATTACCTCCTTCGGCGACTTCCGTATAGCTGAAGTTCCTGCCCTGGGTGATTTCAAAACCTTTAGCCTCAAGGTAGTTCGTGCTCGATGCATAGATCGATGAGTTGGGGTTCGTCTCGAGTGCTTCGTACTTTACTACCGTAGCTCTGGAACAAGCAAAACTGACACTTACTTCAGCGGGGTAATTGTACCGGCCGGCAAATTCTGTAGCCTGGTCGTAGGTGAAGGGGGGTGATTGTTTTCGCGGTCCGCGTCTACCCTCACCACCGCTCAGGCTGGTGCTCATTCGTTCGATCTCAATAGTGTTGGCACCCAGACTAGACAAGTTAGACGATAGCGAATAAATCGCCGCATCAATCGCCGTAAGAATACCAACCAATGCCATGATGCCCACAGCGATGATCATCGTTGTGAGTAAAGCTCTGAGCAGATTTGCCATTACACTGCGCCAGGCGACGCGGAAATTCTCCATTAAATCCATGCGACCGAAGGTAGATTGGTTCGTCGGTTTTTTGGCGATTTTGAGCTTTGTTTTCGACGAAAGGGCGGGTTTGCTCGGCGGACGGTACTTTGATCATAGAGAACATAGAGTACAATGAGTCAGACAGAACGCACAGAGGCTATCCGCTGTAGCAAAAGCTTAACTAATAAGTAGCGAATGGTAATTACTTGGCTGTGCTTGCTAGGTGGGACGCGGTCAAGAGAGTGTGCCGTTTATCTTTGCGGAATGTCATTGAAAAAACTTGGCGGAGAGACAATCGTTTACGGCTTCAGCAATATTCTGGGCCGGATGCTCAACTTCGTACTGGTCACGTATTTTATCACCCGCCTTATGCCAGCGGAAGAGTATGGTATTGTGGGTGGCCTGATGTTTTATACCGCGCTGTTGATTGCCGTTTTGGTGTTCAGGATGGATACCGTAGTGTTCCGTTACGCCAGTCGTGATGAGTTTAGTGCATCGGCCGTTTTTCGGAAAGCGCAGCGGGTGGTTACAGTTTCTGTAATAAGTGTGTTTGGGTTGACGCTTTTGTTCGCGCCACAGTTAGCGGATCTGCTGGAATACCCCGATCGGGTAGTCTACGTACAGCTGGTCATCTTTACGGTCGCTTTTGATGCCTTGAGTGCTGTGCCTCTGGCCCGGCTGCGCCTGGAGCAACGAGCCTGGTTCTTCGTGTTTGTCAACTTGGGAAATGTACTGGCTAATATAGTGCTGATCTACCTCTTATTGTACGTTTGGCGTTGGAATGCGGGCTACGTTTCGGAGCACTGGGGTTTTATTTACAACGCTGATTATCAGGTAGGGTATTACTTGCTTTGTATTGCGCTGGCTTCGGCTTTTCGGTTTGTGCTCCTGCTGGTGGATGGGTTGCGGCGGCACGGGGGAAAGACAGGTGCGACTCCTAGCCTGAGCACTATCCTAACTTATAGTTTACCGCTAACGGTGGTTGGGGTAGCGGGGATTATTAATTTTCTGATTGCGCCGGAGCTGATCAAGTTCTGGCATGGAGGGTCTGGAACAGAAAGTCTCCGTTACGCTGGTTATTTTAATGCGGCGACCAAGCTGGCCGTGTTTCTCAACTTGTTTATCACTGCCTATAATTATGCTGCAGAGCCTTTCTTTTTTCGCCAGGCGGGGAATAAAGTGGAAAGTGCAGATCGACAGATTTATGCTGATGCGGCTAGGGCTTATTCTATCGTAGCGACGCTTGCTTCCGCGGGCATTTTGCTGTTCCTGCCGTGGCTTGAGTTGTTCATCGATGAGGAAGAGCGGGCCGGTCTGTACGTTCTGCCAATTTTATTGGCCGCCAATTTTTTCTTCGGCTTGTACTCCAACCTGAGCGTTGCTTATAAGCTTACGGACAAGACGCTTTACGGAGGTGCCATGGCATCCGTTGGTAGTCTAATCGTCATTGGAGGCGGTATCTTCTTTATTCCTGAATACGGCATCACGGCAATGGCTTGGGCAATGCTTACCTGCTTTATCGTTATGTGTTTTCTAGCCTGGCTGGTTTCCCGAAAATTTTTCCCGGTCAATTACCCGTGGGGGCGGATTGCGATTTATGCCTCACTTGCCTGCTTAGCAGTGTATTGGGGCGACGTTGCGCAGGGTGCAATGGCGGTTAGAGGAGCAATATTTGTGGCCCTACTCGCTGTCTTTGGGCTGATGGAGTGGAGATGGATTAGACGTACTTTTTAGACGGCTACGCCTTTTAGACGCTTCGCTTTTAGACG
>JAPKCQ010000432.1 GCA_026421165.1 Lewinella sp.
TAAAAGCACGCAGTGCGTCCAAAAGGCGCAGCCGTCTAAAAGCACGCAGTGCGTCCAAAAGGCGCAGCCGTCTAAAAGCACGCAGTGCGTCCAAAAGGCGCAGCCGTCTAAAAGCACGCAGTGCGTCTAAAAGGCGCAGCCGTCTAAAAGCACGCAGTGCGTCTATCTTTACCCCATGATCTTCCAGCAATACACTCTCGCCAACGACCCCGCCCTGAACGAAGTCCTCGTAGCCTTCCTCGCCGAAGCCGGTTTCGATTCGTTCCAAGAAACCGATAACGGTCTACTTGCCTTCGCCCCCGCCGCAGACCACGACCGCTGGAGGGGTGAACTCGACAAACTCGCCGGCCGCTTTGCCTTTAGTTATACTTCCGAAACACTAGAGGACAAAAACTGGAACGAGGAATGGGAGAAGCAGTTCCAACCGTTGCAAATCGGAGACCGGCTTTACATCCGTGCAGATTTTCACGCCCCACATCCGGATATTGAGCAGGAGTTGGTGATCACGCCGAAAATGGCCTTTGGTACCGGCCACCATCCAACTACGCACATGATGTGCGAACTAATTTTTGAACAGGACCTGGCCGGGAAGCGCGTTTTTGACTACGGCTCGGGTACCGGCGTACTGGCTATTCTCGCAAAGCGTCTCGGAGCGGCGGAAGCGGACACCGTAGACATCGAATCCTGGTCAGCCGAAAATACACTGGAGAATGCCCGCCGCAACGGTGTGGAGATGAACCATATCATCCACGGAACATTGGATGATGTGCCGGCTGGCGAGCCTTACGATTTCATCCTGGCAAACATTAATAGGAATGTAATTTTAACTACCTCCGAGGCGTTGTACCAGCGGCTTCGCCCGGGCGGAATTGTCTTGTTCAGTGGTATTCTGGATACCGACGAACAATTACTAGTCTCCAGCCTTTCCGGGCTCGGATTCATCCACCAAGAAACCCGGCAACGGGCAGACTGGCGAGCCTTTGTTTTTACTCGTAATTAAGACTTTATATGCGCTTCTTTTCCTTCTTATTTACCGCTCTTCTGGCTTCTAGTTTTTCCTTCGCGCAGAAGCTGAGCGATTTGCCACCCGACACCGACCCTGCTGCTTTTTCCGAAGCTTTAGAAGAGTTCATGAACGCAGCGGGTAATAAAACAGCGAAGGATGCTTACGCCAACTTCTCGGGGGTGTTCTTTGGGGGCGGGTTCAACGAGGCGCAACAAAATCGGATTGCCAACACGTCTATTCTGATGGCGCAGAAACGCATTAGTTCTGCGACTGGTTTCAAGCATTATCTTGACCTGCTGCCCTTTCTGGGTGGTACGGTGGAAAAGGAAAATCCTGCCTTCGCCGGCTTTCATGACGGCTTCGATCTTTTTCTGGAAAATCCGGACTCACGGACCGGAGTAATCGTGAAAGCACTACAAAATGCAGGGGTTTACCTGGCGCACGGCCGTCTTGATGCTAATCTTGGAGAAGAGGGTTGGCTCGTGGTTGGTGGCGCTCCGAACTTCTGGTATAAAGACGGAGACTGGATGATGAAGCTGGATACCGTCCAGCAACTTATAGGGCTGGGTAATCGGGATACCACGATGATTGACGAGACTGAGCTTCTAGTCAACCTTGGGGAAGGTACTGCTCATGGCTCCGGCGGAAGAACGGATTGGCAACGTCAGGGCTTGCCCAAGGACGTATTCGCAATTCTAGTAAGGTATGATATAGAGCTCAATCGGACTTTATACAAGGCCGATTCCGCTCAACTCCAGTTTCCCGAATACTTTGACAATAAGATTCTGGTCGGAAAATTCACCGATAAGGTGGAGCCCGGTGGCGCCCGCTCCGGCGGTGAGTACCCCCAGTTTATCTCCGACGATGGTTTTGTAGAAATCAAAAATGTAGGAGAGGGGATTGACCTGAAGGGGAACTTCGAACTTCGCGGTAATACGGTCTACGCCATCGGTATGAGTGGCCGAAAGGCCCAGGTTACCCTTGGTGTTCAAGACGGCTCCGGGACTAAGAAGATAAAGGCCGAGGCTGAACGGTTCTCGATCAAAGCCGGTGAAACCATTGCCGGGCAGGGGGTGAAAACCATTATTTATTTCGGTAAAGACAGCCTCTATCACCCGAGTATAACACTGCGCGTACAGGTGGCAGAGCGGATTGCTCAACTTTTTCGCTCACAATCAAGCGCCGACCGGAGCCCGTTCACCCACAGCCTTAACAACATGCAGATCTACGCCGAGCGTATGGACATTTACCTGGATCGGGACAGTGCGGTGGTGGGCCGTAAGACCGTCTCCTTCGAGGAGAAATCCGACGTGGTCTTTGAGAGTAAAGACTTCTTCGATGAGGGCGACTACAACCGCCTGCGGGGGATTGCTGGGAGTAACCCGCTTGACGTGATCTACGCGTTTCGCAATAGCCCGGAAGGGGGTAACGATATTATCGATGCTGACGTTTTGGCCAGAAAATTTAATTCACGGATGCAGGCTGCTGACATCCAGCCTCTCTTATTTAACCTGCAAACGAAGGGTTTTTTGCTCTACGATGCTGAAACCAAGTTGATAGAACTTCTACCTAAAGTAGGCCACTACGTGATGGCAAGCCGTGAAGAAATCGACTACGATAAGCTTCGGATCATCAGTAGCACTTCCAGCGTTAACGCTTACCTCGATCTTAAGAGCGGAGAGGTTCGGATTGACGACGTGAAGCCCATTGAATTCAATCGGCAAAAACAGATTGCCATCAAGCCACTTGGCAACCAGGTAACGGTGAAAGGAAACCGGAATTTTGATTTCGACGGAGACATTTACGCCGGAGGCATGGTCTTCGAAGGTAAAGACTTCCATTTTGAATACGACCCCTACAGAATCAAGCTTGACTCCGTTCGCTACTTCGATCTCTTTTTACCGATCGACG
>JAPKCQ010000115.1 GCA_026421165.1 Lewinella sp.
CCCTCGCGAGCGCAGCGACAATTTCCCCTCCCCTACTTACCCACCACCCGGTAACTAAGCAACAACTCCTTCTCGGAAGTAATAATCCCCAGCACCATACTATTGGCCGAAGTTCCTGGTAGATTAACGGAGATACGGTCATCCATCAGCCAACGAACGTTAACTTTAAACCAACCTAAACCCAGAACCTCCGTTCTTCGTACTGGCCAGCTACCTCCTCCAGTTGCTTCGCGTAGTCTTCCGGAGACAGACGCTTTCGGCACACTAAATGCTCTAGTGCATCCTCCAGGAAAAAATGATCAGGGTACTCAGCCAAAGCCTCCCGGTACGCGGCTTCTGCCTCCGTGTACTGGCCGGATAGCAAGTAACGGTCAGCAGCTTCGTGCCCAGCAGAAGACCTGGAAAAGGAGTTATTTTCTGATTCAACTTTACCATCTGCATATCTGAAGCGAGTATTGTTTGTGGCACTGATCTTGCCGTTACTACCCCGTACCGGAGTGATTGACTGGAAGTATCCCAAAAATAGCGTGTCCTCGTCAGCCTGCCGCAGCTGATCGACGTATCCGAAGGAGTTCGTATAGAGTAAGACACCATCGGGCCCAAGTTGTAACTCGAGCCTTTCTTCATCGAAAAGGGATTGGTAACGGCTTACAAATTCCTCCCCTCCTTCCATCTTACCCTGGGCGGCAATTATCCGCTTCAGCTGTCGGTGATAGTAGCGGAGCGTCTGTTTAAATTCCGGATGGGCAGCGTCCATTTTGCTTAAGGTCTTGGCGGCGGCTTTCCAGTCCCGTTTCATGAGTTGAGCACGGAAGGAATAGTCGAGCGGACGGGCAGCTCGGTCGATGAGGACTTAAGGTCCTGGCTTCCGCCAATATTTTCCCGCACGTAAATGCGCACGGAGTCGATCAAGACGTACAGGTCCGGCCCGGTAAATTACCGGCGGTCGATCACCTAAAAACTTACCCCGCACCTGCGATCGCGCCATAAAAAAACGCCCCCCACAAATGTGAGAGGCGCTTAAAAATGATTACAAAGTAATCTAGTGCAAAATCTTTACAGGCTGTAGCTAACGCCCAGGCTAATGTCACGCCCCCGAGCATACTGACTAAAAATATACTCCTGCCCCTGGAAGTCGCTAAACGTCTTGTAGGCTGGATCGAGCAAGTTACGAGCACGCAAGCTGAACTTGAAGTTGTTGATCTTCTTAGCAACGGACAAATCAAGCTGGCCGCGGCCCTGCTCGAAGATGTCGGGAGAACCGACGGCACCGATGGACTGGAGGCGGTTGCTGAAGTAGTTATAAGCGATGATGGCATCCCAACCGGTTTGCGGTGTGCGAAAAGACAGGTTGGCGTTTGCGACGAAGTCAGACTGGCCGTTGAAAACCCGCTCACCACTGAAATTAGGGTCAACTTCCTGGCCAAGCTCCACCTCCCTGGCGTCAATCTTCTGGCTGGACTGGATCACCGCCAGGTTACTGCTGACGTTGAAATTCTGGAACTTATCGCCCAGGAAAGCAAGCGACTTGCGCAGCTCAAGTTCGATGCCATAAAGGTCGGCAGATTCGGAGTTGGTCCACGTGAATTGCTGCTCACCGGAGAGGCGGAAGGTCGTCACGATCGGATTCGTGAACTGTTTGTAGAAAGCGGAGAAAGCGATCACTTCACCGGCGTTGGGGAATATTTCGTAGCGGAGGTCGTAGTTATTGATGCTGGTCAGTTGCAGGTTCGGGTTACCGAAAACCGTTGGTTCACCAAGGAAGCCGAAGCTACCGAAGGGTGCCACCTCACGCATGTTCGGGCGGGCTATGGTTTGGGAAAAACCAAGGCGGAGGTTTGAATTTTCCGTCGCCTTAAAGATCACGTTAGCAGCGGGCATGAAGGACAGCTCGTCGATGTCAGCGGTATTGTCATCAATGCGACCCTGATCTACCGGGCGATCATTTTCGGCAGCCATGGCGATCTCGTTATTCACCACTTCGCTTTCCACTTTAATGATCGTTTGCTCAAGGCGAAGACCACCGACTACTTTAAGGCGGGGGCTGATCTCATAAGTCAGCATACCGTAGCCAGAAGCCACATCGAAAGTACCGGTGTAGCTGTTGGCCAGGTTGGAATTATCGAAGAGGAAAACACCAATCTCGTTACGCCCAGGTTCGCCGCTAATCACCCCCAGGTTTTCCGGGCCGAAGAATACATCAAAGTCACCACCAGCTTCGCTGAAGGAAAGTCCGCTGCGGTTATCGTAGGCGAAAATATTCTCGTTAAAGTCGCGCTCCTTGGTCTGGTACAGGCCACCAAACTTGAAGTTATTGGCTTTGCTTTTAGCTCTGAGGAAAGGAACGGTAATGTCCAATTTCCCCTGCACAGAGTTGTCGGAGAGATCGCGAAAGAAACGGCTGGGGCGGGAGAACTGACTTGGGTCAATGATAAAGTTCTCATCCTGCTGAATGTACTCAGCGAAGCGCAGGTCTGGCTCGTTCTGCTCAGTCTCTACGTAGTTGGCCGCCCACTCAATCTTGGTTCCACCGAGGCCAATCAGTACGTGCTCACCCTGAGCTACGTAATTGCGCAGTTCCCGCTCCAAAAAAGTAGAGGCCTGCGACCGGTAAAAGTTATCAGCTTCGCCGCTGGCGCCTTTATTCTCATTAGACCCCTGGAGCACGCGGCCTTCAGTGAAGCCCTGGTGGCTGTAAAGTCCGTAAAAGGTTACGGAGTTAGAGGGGCTTGGCTTAAAGCTAATCCCCAGCATACCGCCGACCTTTCCGGCTTGCGTGCTCTTGTCGTCACGTACGTTGTAGATCTCCTGCAGCGGTCCGCCGTCTCCTGGGTTCACATAGTTACCACGGATACCATTATTGTACTGGTTAAATTCTTGGCTGACGGTAGCCGTAGCAAAAACACCAACCGGCATGGAGCCGAGCATGTACTGGTTACCGATGTTACCGCTCAGATTATAGTCGAGACCAGAGTTTTTATTGTTAAGGCTAAAACCGTTACCGAATTCATTGGCAAGTTCCTCTACGCCTGCGGCGAGATCGTCGTCGCGGCGGGCGCGACGGCCAACGTTGGAATCCAGAACGTCCGTACCGTTGTAGGTAGAAAGACTTGCCGGACGGTCAAGCGAGCCAGTATTGAAACCGAGGCTGGTTTCTTCTCCCGCATCAAAGGTCAGGAAGTTATTCTGCAGGTTAGACTGGCCATTATAGGAACTGGAAGCTGAAAGGCCCCAGGTAAAACGCTCGGGCAGCGCCTTTATCTTAATGTTCACGCTACCACCGGTAAAGTCACCGGGAAGGTCAGGAGTAAAAGTCTTGGAAGCAGAGATATTATCGAGGATAGACGTCGGGATGAGGTCTAACTGAGCAGAGTTGCGGTAGGGGTCGATGCTCGGGAGGCGCAAACCATTGATAGTCGTAGCGGAGTAACGATCACCGAGGCCACGAACGTAAACGTACTTACCGTCTACCACCGTAGTTCCGGTCACTTTCGTCAGGGCAGCAGCCGCTGTTCCGGAGCCGAGGCTGGCGATCTCCTGCGAAGAGATCATGTCTTTGGCGTTGATGTCGTTCTGGCGGAGCTTCATCACGGCGATTTCGCCGCGTTCAAGCGCCTTAGCCTTCACCGTTACGTCGAGGCCGAGGTCGATACCTCCACCGTCAGTCGTGAAGTTCACATCGAGGATGGTCGTTTCGTTGACCTTCACTTCCACACCTTCGATGACCTGGTCACCGTAACCAATGTAGGAAGCGACGAGGGTGTACGTTCCGGCGTCAGCCTTGAACTGGTACTTCCCTTCGATGTAATCGGTTTGAGCACCGATCGTGGTACCCTCAATAACGATGTTGGCACCCACCATCGGGAAACCGTCCTCATCGTAGATGGTACCAGAAACAGCTCCGGTTTGCGCAAATGCGGTGCCAGCCAGAAGGAAAATGGCAGCAAGAGTAAAAATGCGATTTAGCATAATCAAGTATTAAAATTGTGTTTGCACTAGATAGCGCAAAGGTCGGGGCGTCTCCCGCAGGGCACAAGGCTTTGTAGTTTATGTTAGTGTTAAGTCTTATTTTGCTAAACTACCAGTATTTACAAGGGTTACAAGCGTTTTATAGGCGCGAACGCAGGTGCAAATGAAAGCTTTCTGAAGAGCAATGTAAAATCAGTGTTAATGCCTTAATATTTGAATAGTGTATTGGGTACACTAAGCGTGTTAAAAATTCGCGGATCAAGTACAGAACTCGCTAGTCGAATTCTTTTTTATCAAAGTGCCAAAAAGAGGTCCTGATATTAAGGAAAGGTCATTAAAGCTTGAGACAGCTAACCGTCATCGAAACGCAAAAAAGTTCGGCTATTGAATTTCGCCCTGGACGAAAAAAGGTGTCGTAAGCAAATCTGCTCACGACACCCTTTCTTCTAGCAATCTGGACGCTCGAAGGTCCTAACGGACGCTTCGAAATCCTGAAACATTACTTACTAACCACCAACTTTTGCAAAAGGCGGCTACCTTCAGCATCCAGCAGAATGAAGTAAGTTCCGTTAGGCAGGTTGCTAACGTTGATATTCTCTACCTGAGCACCGGCGGTATAGTTGCGCGTACGCTGAGCAACTGGCCGACCAAGCATATCCACCACCGTAAGCGTAAGCTGAGCGGCACGGGGCAGCGTGAAATTCACCTGAGTGACCTCACTGGCAGGGTTAGGAACGGGAGCATCCAGCAGGAAGCCCTGGTTCTCTATTTCACCGATGCCGGTGGTACTCTGGACGACGATGTCCGTCGTAGCGAGAGCGGACCATCCGGCCAACCAGCTCGGCTTGGTATTACCATTCGTCTCCGCTGGCTCGAAAGCACCATAGTAGGATACGGACGCGAAGCCATCAACAGCTGCCGGAGCGCCAAAGCCTGCGGGGCCAAATTCATTCGGGCGCGGGTCGATGTCTCCACCGTCGTTATCGCGATCCGTATCAATCAGTACGGGATCGATGATTCGGTTATTAGCCGCGAGCATTGCCACAGCAAGCGTTGCCGTAGAGGTAGCAACGATCTCCTCACCTTGATCAACGACCACGAAGAGGCCCGCTGCATCAATTCCAGCACCGAAGCCGAAGAAGTAGTTGTCGCTCAGGCCCAGATCACCAGCCATAAAGCGGGCGAAAGCGTCCACCTCGGTATCGTTCCGATCTTCAATACCGATGGCGGCACCGTTGAAGTCCGTAAAGATGGAGTTGCGGTAGTAGCCACCAGCGTTATCGCGGAAGAGAATAGACAACGGAAGTGCGCGGTTAGCATCACCACCGGTAGCCGTCTGGCCGTTACCGATACCGACGTAGGTAGCGTTATAGATCGTAGGCTGGCTAAAGGGTGCTTGACCGTCGGGATTAGCACCATCGTGCTCACCAGAACGTCCGGTACCAGTACCGGGGCCCTGCAGGGCGTACCAAAATTGGCCACCACCGCGCCATCCGAAGTCGTAATCGAAACCATCATCGCCGCAAAAAGAAACTGCGGCATGGGTAACCTTTACGGTGCCGCCGAAGAATTCTATGCCGTCGTCTTCGTTGGCGAAGACTTCCACGTAATCAATCGTAGTACCAGCGCCTACACCACCAAGGGTCAGGCCGTTAATTTCATTGTCGGTAGACAGTTGTGCACCACCATGGCGGATGGAGATGTAGCGGAGGGTACCTGAGTTGTCTTCGTTATCCGTACCACCAAAGCGGGCGCGAGCTTCGTCGGCGTCGATGCCTTCGATGCCGTCTTCGCCGCCGGGGCGAGCGATTACTGCGTTACCGAGAACGATGAGGCCACCCCATTCGCCCCGATCTTCAGAGGTGAAGTCTCCGTTATCGTCCAGGTCATCCTCTTCAGCGGTGAAGATGATCGGATCGCTTGAAGTACCAACGGCATTAATCGTCGCGTCGCGGGCGATGATGAGGGCGGAGGTGTTATCTCCGGTAGTAGCGTTAGCAGCACCACGAATAACCGTACCTGCGGCAATATTGAGCACACCATCGGCTTCGAGGTAAACAAGGCCATCAAGGATGTAGCAACCGCCGTTCCAGTTGTAGGTTTCGCCGCCAATGAGGTCAGCATCGGTGACGGTGGTACATACTTCGGTGTCGACCGTAGTTACCAAGTTGCCGAGGTAGCCGTACTCGCTCAGGGCGGTCCAACCGGAAAGCCAAAGCGCATCGTTTCCGAAGGCACCACGGTAGGTTACTTCGGTGAAGAAGTCGTTGGTGCTTGGAGTAGCTCCGCCGAGGATGCCGGAGTCGGCGTTCAGGCGGGGGTCGAGGCCACCGTCGTCGGTGCGGCTGATGCCAGCGATGCCCGTGGCACCGATAGTGTTGTTGGCCGCCATTTCGGCAGAGAAGATTGTGGTGGAAGCAGCGACAACTTCTTCGCCCTGATCAACAGCGACGAAAAGAGAAGCAGCGTCTGTACCAGCACCGAAGCCTTCGAATACGTTGCCGCTCAGGCCGAGGTCACCGGCCTGAAAGCGGGCGTAAGCGTCGACTTCAGTATCGTCACGGTCCTCAACGCCAATGGCTGCGCCGTTGAAACCCGTAAATACGGAGTTGTTGTAATAACCACCGGCGTTGTCGCGAAAGAGAATGGACAACGGCAGGGCACGGTTAGCGTCGCCACCGGAAGCAGAAGCACTGGTTCCGATACCAATGTAGGTAGCGTTATAGATGGTTGGCTGGCTAAAGGGAGCCTGGCCGTCGGGGTTAGCGCCATCGTGCTCACCGGAACGACCGGTACCAGTGCCGGGGGCTTGAAGTGCGAACCAGAACTGGCCCTTCCCGCGCCAGCCGAAGTCGTAGTCAAAGCCATCGTCTCCGCAGAAAGCTACGGATGCGTGCTTGATGCCAACGGTACCACCGAAGAACTCAATGCCGTCGTCTTCGTTGGCAAACACCTCAATATAATCGAGCGTAGTACCGGAGCCTACACCACCAAGGGTGAGGCCGTTGATTTCGTTGTCGGTAGAAAGCTGGGCTCCGCCGTGGCGGATAGAGACATAGGAGAGTACACCAGAATCATCAGAATCGTCCGGGCTCATACCGCCGCCGAAACGGGCACGAGCTTCGTCGGCGTCGATGCCTTCGATGCCGTCTTCGCCACCGGGGCGGGCGATCGTTGCGTTACCGAGGATGACAAGGCCACCCCATTCGCCACGGTCCTGAGCCGTGAAGTCTCCAGAATCAGACAAGTCGTCTTCTTCGGCAGTAAAAATGATGGGAGCTGAAGCAGTACCACGAGCTACGATGCGGGCACCACGGGTAATGATGAGAGCGGAGGTGTTGTCTCCGGTAGTGATGGAGGTCGCACCTTTAATAGTGGTACCGGCTTCGATATTAAGGACGCCACCTTCTTCAAGGTAGACGAGGCCGTCGAGGATGTAGACGTTATCAGCTGTCCTGTCGTAGGTTTGGCCACCAATAAGGTCGGCGTCCGTTACGCGAATATCAGCAGCTGCAGCAAAAAGGCTACAAAATAGCGCCGCAAAAAGTAAAGTGAACTTAGTTGTCATAAAGAGCGAATTTAATTATGCCACAAAGGTCAATGGCTATCGTTAAGCCTACCTTCTTGGGGTGTTAACTTTGTGTTACTTGTACACTATCTTAGATTAAGTTATTGAGTTATTGAGTCAAGAACTCACTCCTTCGTATACCAAACCCGAAAAAATATCCGTTATAATGCTGTATCTCAAAAAAAACTTGATGGCAAAACGCTACCCTTTCCTCCTTTTCATCGCGGTCTTGTTTTCAGTTGGTCTCCAGGCGCAAAGCCTTGACACCCCAACCGGCCGTTGGCAGACGCTCGACGACGAGACCGGTGAAGCAAAATCTGTCATCAATATATACGAGCAGGACGGCGAATACTTTGGCAAAATTGCTAAGATCCTAATCGGTGACAACAACGCCGTCTGCGATAAATGCAGCGGTAAGGACAAAGGACGCCCCATACTAGGCCTCGTCATCATTAAAGATCTAAAAAAAGATGGCGACTCTTGGGACAGTGGTACCATCCTCGACCCCCAAAAGGGTGCCGAGTACAAACTCTCCGCCTGGTACGAAAACGACAACCCCGATAAACTCTTAATCCGAGGAAAGCACTGGACCGGACTCTACCGGACACAAACCTGGGTACGGGAATAGAGACTAGGGAACTAGTAGTTAACCCACTAGTTTCTGTTTTTTTCACCTTCTTAAATATCATCATGCAGCAAACTTTTACTCCTAATGACATAGTCGCCTATTTGTACGGCGAAAGCACCCCAGCCCAGACGCGGGCGACGGAAGCAGCCCTCGCTGCTGACCCGGTCCTGCGCGGAGAGCTGACGGAGCTTACTCAAACCCAGGCATCCCTGCCGCGCGTTCGCTTCGGCGCCCGCCGACGGTTGCTTAGCGTAGTTCGGAACTACGCTTTTGGGCCGGACTTGCAGCTCTCCGTCTAGTTGTGTGGTAATCTAGTTGCTACCGCACATTACAAACTGCTACCCTCACAGGCGTTATCAGAGTGACTTTTCACTCCGGTAACGCCTGTTTACTTTTGCCCCATTAATTTCCATACTAAGGCAAAACCGCATGAGCAAAGCGAGTACTCACCCTACAACACGAGATAACGAATATATTAACACTAGACTACACTACTATGAAGATCGGCCTCCTCTCCGACACCCACTCCTACCTCGACCCCAAAGTCTTCGAGTACTTCGCAGACTGCGACGAAGTATGGCACGGTGGTGATGTTGGCGACGAATCCCTTCTCGACCAACTGGAAGCCTTCAAACCCCTCCGCGGGGTCTACGGAAACATCGACGGTACAGCCGTACGACGGCGACTACCTCTCAACCTCGATTTCGAAGTGGAGGGGTTGCGCGTTTTCATCACCCACATCGGTGGTTATCCCGGTCGCTACACTCACCGCGTCCGCAAACTACTAGATGAGACTAAGCCCGGCCTCTACATCTGCGGTCACAGCCACATCCTAAAGGTGATGATGGACAAAAAACGGCACTGCCTGCACATGAACCCTGGTGCCTGCGGCAAACACGGCTTTCACCACATGCGGACGCTTTTGCGCTTTGATGTTGAGAAAGGACGAATCGAAAACCTTGAAGTAATTGAACTTGGACTTCGCGGTAAAGTCGATTGATGTTCAAACCAAACCAAAAAGTATTCTCTTAAAAGGATTCTTCAAAATACTCGCCCAACCATAAGGCCGTTTATTTCATCTATTAAACGGATATTCCATCCCCCCCTACCCTACATTTGTCTAAAAAAATACCATGATCGTAGACGATGCCTTAATATCGCGTTTAGCAAAACTTTCCCGCCTCTCTCCCACCCCGAAGCAGTCCGTTAAATTACAACAAGACCTGAAAAACATCCTGGGTATGGTCAAGAAGCTGGACGAGTTGGAGCTCGACGCCGTCGAACCCCTCCGCTACGTCACCGGAGTAGAAAACGTTCTGCGCCCCGACGAGGCCTCTGGCCACATCGACCGCGACCGCGCCCTGGAGAATGCTCCGGATGCGGATGTAGAAGGTGGGTTTTTCCGGGTGCCAAGAGTTATTGAATAGACCGTTAGTTCGTTAGTCTTTTAGACCAACAAGCCAACGGACTAACAAACTAAAATACTAACGAACTAAATACCTAACATGTCTCTTCCCGTAATCCAAATTAACGACCTCACTAAGACCTATATAATGGGTCAAACGAAGGTCCACGCCCTGCGCGGCATCGAATTGCTCATCAATACGAACGAGTACGTTGCCCTGATGGGGCCTTCGGGTTCAGGAAAATCCACGCTGATGAACCTGCTCGGTTGTCTTGATACTCCGACGGCCGGTAATTACCTGCTGGACGGAAAGGACGTTTCCAAAATGGACGACACCGAACTCGCCAACATCCGTAACGAGAAGATTGGCTTTGTCTTCCAGACGTTTAACCTCCTCCCACGCCAGACCACCCTGGAAAACGTCGCCTTGCCGCTCGTGTACGCTGGTGTCAGCCGCAAAGAGCGGGAAGCCCGGGCGCACGAGGTACTCGTTTCCGTTGGCTTAGGTGACCGGACGAGCCACCGGCCCAACGAGCTCTCCGGTGGTCAGCGGCAGCGCGTAGCCATCGCCCGCGCGCTGGTCAACAACCCCAAGATCATCCTCGCGGATGAGCCTACCGGTAACCTAGACACCAAGACGAGTATCGAAATCATGGAGATCTTCGAGAAGATCCAGTCTGAAGGCAACACCGTCATCGTTGTTACGCACGAGCCCGACATTGCTGAGCACGCGCACCGCATCGTTCGGTTACGCGACGGTTACGTAGAAAGCGATGTCCTGAATAATGAGATCCGTAGGGCTAGTGACCCCGAGCACCGTTATAAGCAAGGCTTGAGTTTGTAATTAGTAAGCCATGAATAACTACTGCTTAGAAAGGTGATGCCACGTCGATACCGAGGCTTTTCCCACACCTCAATTGGAGTCACACTTCAATTTACTCCTGGGCTTAAAGCGACAATAAAGAGTGAGATAGAGGAAAATTCATCGTGGACGGAAATACCTATGAACGCTCCCTAGGCCGAAGCGCCCGTCTTGAATCAGGAGGGTCAGTTCGAGTCTTAAACCCGTCCCTAGCCCAGCTTCCTGATTTCGGACAAACATTCTGTCTATTTAAGCGCGGACGCAGGTGCAAAGAAGAAGTTGGAGAAACATTGCTCTTCAAAAAACGCACGTTGCATCCTGCGGCCGCGCCTTATGAGTCGAATAGTCGCTACCCACGAACGACGTGAGCATCCCCAAGTGACTACTTGAAGATGTGACTGTTTGACTACTTGTCCCCTTACCCATCGTAATTATCTTAGCTTTTACCCTAAGTCAGTTCCGACACCTTTCGCATATTTGCACTCCAATCAAAATATTGAGACATGGCAATGTTAAATTTCGGCGGCACTGAAGAGAAGGTCGTCCTGCGTGAAGAATTCCCCCTGGAGAAAGCCCGGGAAACCTTAAAAGATGAAACCATCGCTGTACTTGGTTACGGCGTGCAAGGCCCCGGCCAGAGCATGAACCTGCGCGACAACGGTTTCAATGTAATCGTTGGCCAGCGCAAAGGAGGTGCCAGCTGGGACAAAGCCGTCGCCGATGGCTGGATCCCCGGTGAAACACTCTTTCCCATCGAAGAAGCGGCTGCCAAGGGCACCATCATTCAGTACCTCCTCTCCGACGCTGCCCAGATCGAAGTCTGGCCGGTCCTGAAGCCGCACCTCACCCCCGGTAAGGCGCTGTACTTCAGCCACGGTTTTGGCATCACTTACAACGAGCGCACCGGCATCATCGCCCCCGAAGGTGTCGACGTGATCCTGGTTGCCCCTAAAGGCTCCGGTACTTCCCTTCGCCGGATGTTCCTGGCTGGCCGCGGACTCAACTCCAGCTACGCCATCGCCCAGGACGCCACCGGCCGTGCCTACGAGCGCGTCATTGCCCTCGGCATCGGCGTTGGCTCCGGCTACCTCTTCGAAACCGACTTCAAACGCGAAGTCTACTCCGACCTCACCGGCGAGCGCGGCACCCTTATGGGCGCCATCCAGGGCATCTTCGAAGCCCAGTACGGTGTACTCCGCGAGAACGGCCACACGCCTTCGGAAGCCTTCAACGAAACCGTCGAAGAACTCACCCAGAGCCTGATGCCCCTCGTAGCCGAGAACGGTATGGACTGGATGTACGCCAACTGCTCCACCACCGCCCAGCGTGGTGCCCTGGACTGGAAAGACAAGTTCCGCGACGCCACCCGCCCCGTCTTCGAAGACCTCTACCGCAGCGTCGCCGCCGGCGAGGAAGCCCAGCGCAGCATCGATTCCAACAGCAAGGAAGACTACCGCGTAAAGCTGGAAGCCGAACTGAAAGAACTCCACGATTCTGAGATGTGGCAGGCTGGGCGTACCGTACGTAGCCTCCGCCCAGAGAACAACTAGACCGTTAGTCTCAACGGAGTGATTTTACCCCTTCTGTGAACATTTTATCTCCGGCTTCGCCTACGAAAAATGATACACCGGAAGAGAAAATCACGCAACGCCGGTAATACCCTTGGGTTTTACCGGCGTTTCTGTACTTACGAACGGTCTCCCTCGTACGGCAGCAAATCGCTTGTCACTTATCGCTTATCGGTAGTGCAAAAGACGTGC
>JAPKCQ010000116.1 GCA_026421165.1 Lewinella sp.
GACTTAAGGACTTACGGACTTTTCAGTCAGCAACCATCAAGACCACCAAAACACTTACTTTTGCCCCCTCTCTAAATCAAGTACCATGGACGAAAAACGCGACCCCTACGACGGAGACTACGTCGGCAATATCTTCGGCTGGAAGCTCAGCATGTACGGCCTGGTCCTCATCCTCGCCTTCTGCGCCCTAGCCGCCTACCGTCATTACACTATGGATATACCAGTCGGCTTCGACGATCCGCTGGAAGCACAGAAATACCGCTTCGCTCCGCCCGGAGCCGCCGACCGGGCTAAAGACACGCTGAAAATAGAATAGTAGAAGACAGAAAACTCCAATTCCTATTAGCTTAGACAAATCATTAGGAGCCTTTTTTTGTAAAATCTGGAAATTAGTTAGTCCATTTTCCTTGCTCTACCTAATAAATTATGGTCTCTGCGTTCTAATTTCTGAACCCTGAATTCTGTCCCTTTGATTCCTTTCCACAAATACCACGGCGCCGGTAACGATTTTATTCTCCTGGACGACCGGGCCGGGAACCTCCACGAACAATTCGATCAGGCCAACATCGCCCACTGGTGCCACCGCCGCTTCGGTATCGGTGCCGACGGGCTCATGCTCCTCCGCTCCCACCCGGACTTCGACTTTGAGATGATATATTATAATTCCGACGGAGCGCCCAGCAGCATGTGTGGCAATGGTGGCCGCTGTATCGTCCGCTTTGCCCATGACTTGAACATCGAACGAAAGGAGTACCGCTTCTTGGCCGTCGACGGGCCGCACCGTGCCAAACTACTGAATAACGGCTGGGTATCCCTGGAGATGCTAGACGTGGAAGATATAAGTGAGCCCGAACCCGGCAAAGTATTCGTGCTCGACACCGGATCTCCGCACTACATCACCTTCGTTGAAGACAGTGATGCGGTAAACGTTTTCTCCGAAGGCCGTGCCATCCGTAATTCTGCACCCTACGCCAAAAAAGGCATCAACGTAAGCTTCGTCAGCACCAACGGCAAAGAACTAAAGATCGCTACCTACGAACGCGGCGTTGAGGACGAAACCCTGGCCTGTGGTACCGGCGTCACCGCCGCAGCCATCGCCGCTGTGCGCCGCTCAGGGATTGCCAATGGCACTTTTCACGTTCCGGTGAAGGCTAAAGGCGGAGACTTAGCGGTCCGCGGTACTCTACGTGACGGACGGTATACTTCCCTCTGGTTGGAGGGAGGCGCAGTCAGGGTTTTCGGAGGAGAACTTTAACTAAAACCCGGAGGCCAATTTACCCAACAGGAAATAGGGATTTACCTTCTATCTCACGCTAGCGGTTACATCTCTAGTGAGTACTTCATCAGGGGCCAAAACTGCGCAGAACGAAGCATTCATAAAAAGCTGCTACCCATCTCATCCCTGAACAAGTTACCACTATCCAATCCAGAATATGCGTGTACTTGTTGCACTTATTCTACTAGCTTTCACCAGAGGCGTAATGATTACTCAGCCTGGAAACGTAGTAACTTATCACGAACTTAAACTCGTAGGTAAAACATCAACTTACTGACCAATCCACTTCGAGTCACCGAAGTGATCGACGTTGCCATTGAACCAGACATCCATCATAAATTCGATCTTTTTACGGACGAAGATGGCCGTCACTCTGACGTTCTCACCTTCAAGAAGCCGAAGAACCTTAAGGTAAGAGAATTTAACGGTTGTTAGAATACCCACATCGACGGTAAGCCTTATATGAAAATACAGGACCACTATTTCGCGGTCAAAAGAGACGATTCTCTCGGGAATACTGTAGCCTTGCCCAGCGAAATTTACCGCCAATCAGCCGACGGGGCGTCATCGGCAATGTTCAGACTTGTAGAAAGACTGGTGGTGGCAGCCATTATGAGTGGTGACAGCAAAGACGATGAGTTGTACCGGCTTACTTATGACAGTATGTAGATTGATAATCATATTCCGGTCCACAAGTCTTGAGTCGGCCCGTTCCATAAAATTTCGAGCCACAAAATGACTATCTTTGCGCCCAATTTGAACTAAGTATCGGTGGACCAACCTGATTCACAGTGATTTAATCCCTGAAGACCAGTCCCAACCCCGCCTTTTAGTACCTATAAGGTACTCGTCCTCCCCCCCGGAATCCCCTCCCGAATGAACATTAATATTAACCTCTTCGATTTCAAACAAGAAGTCAACTACCGCACGGAAATCCTGGCCGGTATCACCGTCGCCCTGGCGCTGGTACCGGAAGCCGTAGCCTTCGCCATCATCGCGGGGCTCGACCCCTTGATCGGCCTCTACGCTGCTTTCGTGATGGGCCTGGTTACGGCCGTCTTTGGTGGCCGCCCAGGTATGATATCGGGCGCAACCGGTGCCGTCGCCGTCGTAATTGTTGGTCTTGTAGTTTCCGTTGGCGTTGAAAATGCACCAGGATACGTTTTCGCCTGCGTCATTCTCGCGGGTATTATTCAGGTTTTGGCCGGTGTATTTAAGCTGGGTAAACTGATGCGCCTGGTCCCCCACTCCGTAGTCTTTGGTTTCGTTAACGGCCTGGCCATTGTGATTTTCCTGGCCCAGCTCGAACAATTTAAAGACGCAACTACCGGTGAATGGCTGTTGGGCAGTGAAATGTACATGATGATCGGTCTAGTACTACTCGTGATGCTCACCATGTGGGGCCTTCCGAAGCTAACCAAAGTCGTTCCTTCCGGCTTGGCAAGTATCATCGTCATCTTTGCACTGGTTTACTTCTTTCAGCTGGACACCAAAACGGTGGGCGATATCGCCTCCATCGAAGGCGGTTTCCCCTGGCCTTCGATGCCGCAGGTCCCCTTCAATCTGGAGACACTAAAAATCATCCTCCCCTACTCCCTCATCGTTGCTGGCGTCGGCCTCATCGAAAGCCTCTTGACGCTTAACATTATTGATGAGATCACAGAAACACGTGGGCAGAGTAACAAAGAAGCCGTTGCCCAGGGCGCGGCTAATATGCTCAGCGGTTTCACCGGCGGCATGGGTGGTTGCGCCATGATCGGGCAGAGCCTTATCAACATCAGTTCCGGCTCGCGGGCCCGCCTCTCTGGCATAGTCGCCGCCGTTATGCTGCTCATTTTCATCATGTTTGGCTCCAGCTATATCGAGATGGTGCCGATGGCTGCACTTACAGGCATCATGATCATGGTAGCTATCGGAACCTTCGAATGGACGTCGCTACGCACCTTCGGAAAAATGCCTAAATGGGACCTTTTCGTGATCGTTCTGGTAACCGTACTCACAGTATTTCTCGACCTCGCCCTAGCTGTAATTGCCGGTGTAATCATCTCCGCGCTGCGTTTCGCTTACGAAAATGCCAAGCGTATTCGTGCCCGCAAGCACATCGATGAGAACGGCGTAAAGCACTACGAGATTTACGGCCCCCTCTTCTTCGGTTCCACCCAGGTGTTCAGCGAAAAATTCGACCCGCTCAACGACCCCGACGAGATCATCATCGACTTTATGGAAAGCCGCGTTGCCGATATGTCCGCCATCGAAGCCCTCAATCGTATTACCGAACGCTACGCCAAAGTGGGTAAGAAAGTTACCCTGCGTCACCTAAGCCCCGATTGCCGGCAACGATTAAACAAGGCCGATGAAATCATCGAAGTAAACCTTGACGAAGACCCCAATTATAAAGTTATGTCGGACTTTTACTAATGAGGCGCAGACGCGGGATGCAATGAACGCTTATAATAATAACTCCCCCAGTTTATTTACGGAACGGTCACATTAATCCTAAAGGCCAGGGGTATTCTACTCAGCCTGTCTATCTTTGTGGTATAGTTACGCTACTCTCTAACTTGATTCTTGGAGAGGCTTGCCGGAAAATTCACCCGGCACCCAAAACGAAATCCCGGCAGCGCGGGCCACTTCGGAATCTACCTGCCAGATGTACAAACCAGTGACCACTGCGATGATGTTAAACATCTTCCGTAAGTCACTGGTTTTTTTTAATTAAACACCATCCATGAAGTTCGGAAAAGCGGACGATCTTAACAAAGTCACCTTCGAATTCCCCGTCGAACCCCTCGCTAACGCTCCCCGCCTAGACCGCTACGAGCTGGGAACTGAACAAGGAAAACCCCATATTTACATCGGCGCTACCGGCTGGAGTATGAAAGAATGGGTAGGTAAATGGTATCCGGATAAAACCAGGTCTACCGAGTACCTGCGCGAGTACGGTAAGCAGTTCAACACCATCGAGCTAAATACTACCCATTACCGTATCCCTACGCCCGGGCTAACAAAAACGTGGTACGATAGCGTCCCGGATGACTTTCGCTTCTGCCCCAAAGTTCCCCAAACGATCAGCCACAGCAACGACTTTGGTATGCCCGCAGGAACTCTGCAGCAGTTCATCGGAAGTATGGATGGTTTGCGCGAAAAGCTGGGATGTATTTTCCTCCAACTCCCACCCTACTTCGGAGCCGACCGCTTAAAGTTGCTCAAGATTTTCCTCGATCGTTGGCCAACCGTTCTTCCACTGGCCGTTGAGGTCCGCCATGAAAGCTGGTTCTCTGACCCCTTCGCTACCGAGGCCCTCATGGATGCCCTGGCCGCCCGCCAAATTACAGCAGTCATCACCGACGTTGCTGGCCGCCGCGACGTACTCCACAACTACGTCACTGCTCCCCGAACAATGATTCGCTTTGTAGGTAACGGCCTGCCGGAGTCCGACTTTACCCGCATGGCCGCATGGTCCGACAAACTGAAGGAATGGAACCTTCCCGAAGTCTACTTCTTCCCCCACGAACCAGACAACATCCTATCTCCTGATGCTTCAGCTTGGTTCGCACGCCACCTCCAGGCCGACGGTTTCGCCACTACCCGCGGACCGAAAGTATGGGAAGGACCACCGCAGATGAGTTTATTTTGATCGTTAAAAAACACCGTATAAATAACTTACTCTTAAACCTATTTCTTCTTTCTTACCATCCCTTAAAACCCTATCTTCGCGGCAAAAAACTAGAGAGTTAGAATTTTCAACCATTAATACTGGTTGGGTTATTCGCCTGAAAATCTACCCTGCCCCATGAATATTAAAGTCTTATGAAAAACGATATAATCACCCCCGAAGTAAAAGACGTCCTCGTAGCCGCCGTTCCCCGCAAAAATGGACATGAAGAAGAACTGTGGGACATCTACATCGTCAACCTCCTCAGTGAGCCGATGGAGAACGTGCTCATCACCAGCCAGGGCTACGGAGAAATCGAAGGCAAAGACAAAACCACCACCGTACTCCGTCACTTCCACCAGCGCATTGGTGCTAACGACCACCTCAAAGTAGAACCCATCCAACGCGAGCTCTTCCGCCTAAAGAACGAGTACTGGATCAGTTTTAACCATCAGGACGTGATGCTGGACAAACGCTTTATTTTCACCCCCGACCAGATCAGCGTTGAGAGGCTAGAAAATGTTCCGGTATTGAACCGTCCCGGCGTTTTTCTTCGCTAAGTTAAAGCGTTTAGCTAAAAAGAGCATTTTCAGAAAGGAGTTTATACCCCAAAACTTCTCCTTCCTCCGGCGAAGCTGCCCCGAACGGAGCACAGCTCTAAATTACTCGCGCTCGGAGGGTACGTCGAAAAGTTGCTTACGGAGTGAGCTTCTGTCAGACCAAATACCAGTCCCTAGAAAAGATCGACTTAGTGCCAGAAAGCCAAACCCCGCCAGAGCCAAGAAAGCAGAAGGTTCCCGGACAATCATGTCCGAGCTGGTGATGCCAAACGACACTACCCACCAGAACAACGTTTTGAAGCTGCACTCCGCGGGAGAGAACTTCGTTTAGTCCTGGCCGGACGCATGAAGCCAGCCGATGCTAAGGATTTGCGCGAATTGTTTGAGCGAAATAAATAAGAAAAAAACCAGCCACTGGTACTTACTTGACTTCAATCACCTCCAACTCCAGGCCGAAAGTATTGCGGTACTTCCTCATTTCAAAGTTAGCCTTTGCCTCGGTCTTCAGCAAAGTACCGAGGTACAACAAGTAACCGGGGCTTCCTTCCCGAAGACAATCAGCCAGCAGGATTGCAGTAGAGGTCTTGTAGGCACCGTTGAGGTAAGTTGCCCGTTCAAGCGCCACTTCGTATTCCGGATACCGTCCTTCCTGGAGGATATATCCGGTGGTACTAGCGCGGACCATTGGGCCACAGCCGTAGCTACTCTCCATAACGCCCGCAGTATCGTACCGTAAATAATGAATGGTGTTAGCCGGAAAGCTGGTGGGAATAATGATCGCCTCATCGGTCAGGTCCACCGCTCTATCTCTTAGTACTAACGAGCTCCTGGCAGAAAGCTCATGGTCGTACTCCCCTGACCGGACCTCCGGCCGGGCATCAGAATCAGCAGGCGTCGCGGCAGTTTCCAGAGGTTCAAGATCGGGGGCAGCAGCTTCCTGCCAGGGCCGGCGCTCAGGTGTCCACTCTGACTGAAGATAGACCAGTGTGCCAAAGCAAATCATGGTTATGACGAATACGGTCACAACACCCCAGGGTAATTCGTAATAGCCCGGTCGCCGCCGGATTTCCTGAGGATACAACGACCTGATAGCATTACGCACCTTCCAACGCAGACGTTTCCACAACCGTGCCGGTTGCTTGGTCCACGACCTCCGGCCCCTCGTTGCCGGAACGATAGTAGTGACGTAATCATCTTTGCGTTCGTGCATGGGCAGGTAAGCATCCACGGAGAGCGGATCAGTTAACCCATCAGTGGGTACGGGCTTTACTGGTTCAGGAACGCTCTTTTCAGTCTTTTGTCCAAGCGGAAGTCGGTTACGAATTCCGGCTAATAACGGAGGAGTTTTACCAGCAACGGCTACCCAAAGGGGCAACTGTGTCCGGGTTCCTTTAAACTGGTCGATGTGGCTGGGCTCGATAATCCACCGCACCTTATTATCCTCACGAATCTCCATCAGCCCGAAACCAAAGCGGAGGCATTGACGCTGTAGTTCAACGTAGTATCTCTTTGGCACTTCATCAAATATCTTCTTATCGTAGGCGACCCATTGCGCATCGGCATAAAAGCGGACGAACTGAGCGATGGCGTAGATGTAACGGTAGTAAGGTAGCCAACTCAGTAGAGCGCCGCTCACTCCCCATATTGCCAGAAAAAGCTGTAGTAGGTAAGCATAGATCCCCGGCCGGCCGAATTGCGCCCAAAGCGACTCCCCCTGCACCTGCGTCAGCGCCATATATCCCGAAAGTACCAACAATGTAAAGAGTAACGCGTGGGCTCCGATCCGAAAATAATTGACCCGGTAGAGCACCTCATGCGCACTATCCACACTTGATGCCTCAACCGTAGCCATAAACCAATTAAGGTCAGGTTTCTGATAAGCCAGGCGCGCATCAATGGTTACCCCCTCGTAGAAATGTGGTTTGTGTACCACCCGCGTACCACTCGTCCCCGACCGCGGCCGCAGTTTGTAATGCTGCCGCAGAAAATTGATGGCCAGGCCGCGAATGTTTTGTTCTGTGTACACTTCAACGCGAAGGTAATTAGAAACTAGGAGCTAGAGAATTAGAAACTAGAGCGCCAGCTCTCCAGTTTCTAATTCCTGGTTTCTAGCTCCTATTTCCTAACTTCGCCCCCATGGACTTCCACCCCTTCACCCTAAACTGCAACGGCCGCCTCCTCCTTTCGGAAAAGCCCCTAATTATGGGTATCCTGAACGCTACACCAGACAGCTTCCACGCAGCCAGCCGGGTCTCTTCCGTACAACAGGCGGTAGATCAGGCGGGTGATATGCTAGAAGCCGGAGCTACTTTTCTCGACGTCGGGGGCATGAGTAGCCGGCCCGGTGCAAAGCTCATTTCCAGCGGCGAGGAGATCGACCGCGTGCTCCCAGTCATCGAAGCTATCGTAGCTGCACATTCCGAAAGCTTCGTGAGTGTTGACACCGTTTACGCCGCCACAGCAAAGACGTCGGTGGACGCCGGAGCAGCAATGATCAACGATATTTCGGCGGGTAAATTCGATGCCGAACTCTTTAGGGTTTTACCGGAACTCAAAGTTCCTTACGTACTGATGCACATGCCTGGTAAACCTGCTGATATGCAAGCCTTCACGGATAGTTACGGAGATAATGTGGTTACCGCCATATTCGATTTCCTGGCGGAGCGACTGATAACCCTACGGGAGGCGGGAGTCAACGATATCCTGATCGATCCCGGATGGGGATTCGGAAAGTCTGTAGCTCAAAACTATGAGATTCTGCGTAACCTTTCCGCTTTCAGACAACTAGGGGTTCCTGTCTTCGTCGGCATTAGCCGTAAGTCTTCCATCTGGAAGCCGTTGAATATCAGCGCTGCCGAAAGCCTTAGCGCTACTTCCGCTTTACATTTGTTTGCACTTCAGCAGGGCGCATCCGTTTTAAGGGTACACGATGTGACCGAAGCCGTACAAGTGCTTAAATTGCATGAGTTATTAGCGTATTCCAAAGATGATGGTTAATCTCAGGTGCGCAGTCCAAATTCTTATTTCGCTCTACTTATCAGACCGTTATGAATTTAGTAGTCAGCATTTTAGACGGTTATTATCTCACACGTCCTGAATGCTAACTTCTAAATTACATTCCTTCAAGCACGAGTTCTGCTCTCCTCCAACCAGCTCGCGTTATCACAACATCAGACAATCCCAGACCATGGCAGATCAATATCAAGGCGACCCTTCCCCGTCTAAAGATGGAAAACCCCGCAGCACCAACTACACCCAAATCGCCATCGTACTGCTAATTGTCGGAATCCTCGGTACCCTGGTGTACAAATCTTTCAAGCCTGGAAGCGGTTTTCTTGCTGAGCCAGCTGAGTACCAGTTGCAGTACATGCCCGCCGATTTCAAGATCAGCATCGATCCGGAACAGGCGCTCGCCATCCTGCAAAACCCCAAACGGTATAAACGAGAGTTCGACGTATTGGTCTACGACATCAACACCGACATCCTAAAGCACGTAAGCAACCGAATGGGACTCAACGACAGCCTGCGCAGCGAAGTGATCCGTGAATACGACCGCCAGCACAAAGAATTTGCTGGCCTTTACTACAACGACTTCATGCGTAGCCGTGATAGTACTGCCGCAGTATATGAGGCCTGGTACGAAGAAGGAGGGACTAAACTGATCGAAATATTTGAGGAAGTAGCCTCCAGTTACACCTGCTTCATGGTCAATAAGGTTATCGCCGTAGTCATCCGGACCCGCAACGGAAACATCCTTGCCAAAGGAGCCGATGTGGACAACCCTTGTAAGGTCGCCACCCGCGAAGCCCTCCGCCCCCTGATGGCGAGGATGGAAGAACGGGCTAAAATAGACGACTTCAGCCGCAGTAAAGGAATGTTCCAGGAAAAAGTCGAAAACGTAATCGGTGAACTAGCGACCATCGAGGTGAAAGACAAAAAAGGCATCAGCAAGCAACTCCAGACTTCCATCTGGGGCATGAACGTTTCGGAAACTGACGTAGAGATCACCGCCATATCCATCCTGAAAGTAGGCTTCAAACTAGACCAACTTTTCCAGGTTGACCTCGATGAGCGCAGCAAGATTGTAATTATCACCCTACCCGAACCTCAAATCCTGAGTCACGAAGTACTACCAAAGGTCGAGAAGCTAGACATCGGTTGGATGCGAGAGCTCGAAGGCGCAAATATCAACGAAGGTGTCAACGCCCTGCGGGAAGCCTTCCGCAACGATGCCATTGAGTCTGATGTATTCACCCGGGCCAAAGGGCAAGCGCAGGAGCTAATGAATACGATGTTCCTCCCGATGGTGCGCGGTATTGGACGGGACTACCGGATTGAGGTGCGGTTCCAGCAGGGGCCTCCTCGGGAGACAAATGGAACGCTGGAAGTGAATGAATGATAGCGTGGATACTACCATAAATACCATTCGTAGCGCTTCCCTTACTCACTTTAGGCGAATAGGCGCAGCGAAATGAGTGGTAGCAGCGGTAGCCATTCTCTCATTCAATTATTCTACCAACCACCTTATTGTAATCCTCCGGTGTGTCCACATCAAAAGTGACAGGAGAAGCGTCGATAAGGCTAAGAGAATCCCACTCCCGAAGGATAAGTTTTTTTGCACCTCCCCTACCCTCAAGTTTCAGCAGATCATTCACGAGGCGAGCGGGAAAAATAGCGGGAACGCCCGGCCCTTCCGAATAGGCGGTAGCGATGATTTGATCGGGGGCTTTGCGGTAAGCTTCAAGATAGCGTTCCAGATGGCGTGTCTCGATCAGTGGCTGGTCTGCCAGCGTGATGAAATAGGCTTCAGTACTGTGAATATTGGCGGTGGCAACACCAATGGCTACACTACGGCCCATGCCTTCCTCCCAGCGGGGATTATAAGCGAAAAGTAAACCGGCGAGGTCCCTAAGTTCATAGTACACCTCCGACCCAGCAGCACCAGTAACGACTACTACTCGGTTAGCAGTAGCACGGGCAGCCTGAACGGCGCGGCGCACCATTGTCTGCCCGTCGATTTTTAATAGTTGCTTAGGCTGGCCCATGCGACTGGAACCACCTGCAGCGAGGACAATTTGAACTACGTTACCCATTTTTTCTAAGAACCAAGGATGATTTGCATCATTTCCGCATCGCTTTCAATGTCTTTAGCGGAAGTCTCGACATCGTTAAAATCTTCTGTTTCTACTGCGGGAGTTTCTGTTTCGGTGGTGTTCGAAATTGAAGTTGGCTCGTTACCGCTGCTTACCAAAAACAAGAACAGCAGGATGAGGAAAAGTAGGCTGGAAACATTTTTCATTTGGGATGTCTTCTCGGGAACAAATCCGGCTTAGCGCGACAAGTTCGATTAATGGGTATTACTTAATGAGGCGCGAACGCCAACGTAAATATACGATTGAATATCTGATAGTCCGATGTGTATGTATAATGAATCACACCGTTGGCTCATGCCTTAGAGGTATTCCCAAAGTCTGAGATCAGAAGCTCCTCAATCTTTCATTGCCCCTGTATTCGCGCTTATACTAGCATATTCCATAGCTTAGACGACCGTATTGTTTAAATACCTCTTAGTGATTCCTATTATTTCGGGACTTATCCCAGCCTTCGTATCTATAAGCTCGCCAGCGTCTCAAACAACTCCCCATCATCAATGAGCGCCCCACTCTCCATGATGGTAAATATGTCCTGATCGCGGCCAACGGGAATGTAGTCGCGTTCGGCGGAGTAAATTTTCGGTGTCACTTTCTCCGTCTTCAGGCGGGCAAACATATCATTCGGAGACAAATCCATCTTAGTGAAGTCGATGCTCGTTTCGCCATCCAGCAGAACACCGCGCATATAAATTTTATCGGCATTGGTTTTATAGGTCCTCAGGTCATTCGGTCGGCGATGAACCAGGTATTTCACCTTTTCAATCACCCCTGAGTATACCGTTTGCGAAAACTGAAGGATATGACCATCCGCTCTGCTGGGCTCTTTTTCCTTCATGTCCTGCCAGCTCTTGGCATCAATACCATTGACGGCTAGGTATTTAACAAACTGGCTTTTCACCTCTTCGAGTTCATCGCGGCGTAGTCGACGGAATTTTGTTTCTTTCATATTATAAGCTCACTTAAGATTTTAATTTCAAACATCCGGTCTCCTGCGTAGTTTTACACCTTTCAAAGAATTACCACACGGAAATTACCTCCCAGCAATATGTTCCTATTCGATATGCCTGATTTCGCCAGTGGCGCGGTATGGCTCTCTTTGCTCACCCTTACCTTCCTTGAGATCGTACTGGGCATCGACAACATCATCTTCATCTCCATCGCTTCCGGTAAACTGAAATCGGAAGCAGACCGCAAGAAGGCCACCAACATTGGACTGATTCTGGCGATGGTACTCCGAATTGTCCTTCTCTTTGGAGTATCCTTCCTCGTGGCAATGAACGAATCTTTTTACGATTTCGACCTCGGATGGGTTAAAGGAGGCCTAAGCGGACAAGCTATTATTCTCGCGATTGGCGGTATTTTTCTACTCTACAAGGCCACTTCAGAAATCCACCACAAACTTGAAGGCGACGAGCACACAGATGGCGACCCCAGCGTAGCTAAGTCGGTCGGCGCAACGCTCCAGTCAGTGATCATTCAGATTACAATCATCAACCTCGTATTCTCAGTAGACTCCATCCTCAC
>JAPKCQ010000433.1 GCA_026421165.1 Lewinella sp.
TCAAAGCATCTTACCCGAAAATCCAAAAGGCAGTATATCCCCAGCCGAATCAAAAACGTAAACAGGTCCACTTTCTCCCTGAAGAATTAACTTCATTTTCATTTCGAAACGCGTTTCGTGCTCGTGCAGCTGTTGGCGACAGGAACCGCAGGGGCTAGCGGGTTGATCAAGAACGTGATTGGCAGATTTCACCGTGATGGCCATCGCTACTACGGGCATGCCCGGGCGCTGGCTGGCGGCGGCAGCGAGAGTGGCAGGCTCAGCGCAAATGCACATGGGATAGGCGGCGTTTTCTGTGTTCCATCCAGTTACTACCGTACCGTCTTCTAATCGGGCGGCGGCAGCTACTTGGAATTTGGAATAGGGAGAGTAGGAATTAGGTAAGGCTAGTTTTGCTGCTTTTAGAAGTTCCTGATCCAAGGCTTCGAGAGCTTCGGGAGATGGGTAGGCGTTGTAGGTTATTTTATGAGTTGGCATTATTTGATCGCTTTACCCAAAGGTACCCAGCAATTTGATTACGCCGATGATGTTGGCATTCATTGTCTCCCAGATATTTTCAGCATTGCGCTAGTGGAAAGATAATAGTTTGCGGCCTAATTCTATGTTGCAGTAGCATTTCGTTTACCGGGTGGTGCCCAAACTTACCGTATCTCCACCTCCTCACTGGCGTTAACAAACAGCACGTTGCCAATCTCATCGTAACCGTTGAAGTAATTCTCCCCAATCCGCTTAAGCGCCTCGTCCCGAAAACCTAGGATAACCAAGTCCGCCTCACCAGATTTACGGGCGATCACAGTTTTGGAGTCGGAGTCATCCATCCGGCAGAGCACGTCAATGTTGTTGCGGCTGATGGGCAGCTGGCCAGTCTCGATTAAATCGTACAGCGCTTGCTCTTCTTCGGCTAGTTTAGACTCTTCAAAGACGGCAAAGAGCTTGATCTGGGCGCCCTGCCAGTCTTGATGGCCGGTCATTACATAAGCCAACAAAATCATCAGATTGGCGCTCTCGTAGTGCGCCCGCGTGATCCAGACGTGGATGCTCTTCTTCAGCCCGAAGCCCCGTTCGGAAAGGCCAAGAATACCCACATTAAAATCTACCGCTTTGATCAGTTTGAAGTTGTCGATTATATCAGACAGGCCATCGTGATTGGTCTTAGAATACTCCAACAATAAGAGGTTATTATCCGTACCTGCGATGCCCGGAAACTGCACGATCTGGGCGATGGCCGAGGTGTAGGACGGCGAGACAATAGTATCTACGTAAATGCGGCTCTCCGTCGCTTCCGCCATCCGGATAATGCGCTCTTTGATCACCGCTGCCTCTTCGCTTTTCTCGTGGCTCAGGTAACCGTTTACATAATGTAAGTAGGTTCCGAAGCCGTATTTCTGGCTCAGCCAGCGCAATAGGTCGAAGGCCCCGAGGCGGGTAAAAGTCGCGTTGCTCGCCGCAATTACGCTTGGTCGCCAGCTCTTCTTTTCTTCCTTATCAGCCTTCTGTAAAAAGATCTGCAAACGACGGCTGAACTGAAAGATCACCCCCTGAAAAATGAGCGCCATGCTTCGTTTATCAGGATTAAAGTAGGCGATGTAACTATACAGGATGCCGATCAGCAGCACTGCCAGCGCAGCGTAGGTAGAGTTCATAAAAAACATCAGCCCGAAGCAGGCTAGAGCTCCGAAAAGAGAGACGTACCACTTGGACCGAAAGGTCGGTCGGTAACTAGGATCGGCGGCAAAATGATTCAGAAAACTGATGAGGCAAAGCGAACCGTAGGTAACCATGAAGAACATGGAAATGATCTCCGCGACGCTGTCCAGTGCACCCAGCATGATGAAGAAGGCGGCGAGCAAAACGGTAATCAGGCTGGCGTTATACGGCTCGCTGTTCTCGCCTTTTCCACGGCTGATCCAGGAGTTGATCGCAGGCGCTGGAAATATCTTGTCGGCAGCGATGGCTTGAAGAGTACGCGGGGCAACGAGGATGGAACCAAGGGCAGAACTTATAGTGGCAGCAGCCAAGCCCAACGGGATGATCCACCAACCCTGCCAGGCGATGTCGGCCATCACCAGGCGGCTCGTATCGGCCAACGCTTCCGGTGACGCGGAGACCGACAGTTTCCAGGCCATGAAAAAGTAGATCACCATACCGCCGATGGTGGCTGCCAGGGTTCCCATAGGAATGCTTCGACCCGGATCTCTGAGGTCTCCGCTCAGTCCAACGCCAGCCGTCATGCCCGTAAAGGCGGGAAAAATGATGGCAAAAACGGTAAAAAAACTGATCTTCAAAATATCAGGTTTTGAGGTTGGCGCGGACGCGGGTGCAGCGGAAGGTGCTTCGCGGGGCACCGCTGCTTCGCCGTTGAGGTAGACGGTATCGGGATCTTCGGTTTGTGATAATGCGTCAAGGTTGGCAGTCGTCTCTTCAACCCCAGCATAGCTATTAAAGAAGTGAACATCGTTGTTCTGAGCATATTCGGTACTCCCGAGAAAGAACGCAATCAGGGCGATGGTGAGGATAAAAACCACGCTATACAGCACCTTCACGCCCAAGTCTGCTCCCTTGGTCAGAATAAGCGCCGTCAGCAGTAAAAGCGCTGGGATGCCGATGGTCTGCGGCTGAGAGATCAACCATTTCGCCCACGGCAAGAGCGGGTAGGTATCTAGTATCCAGGCGACCAAGGGCTTAAAAGCCTCCGTGAATGCCATGATGTAAAAAGCCACCGATATGGCCTGCGACATGTATAAAGCCATCCCGATCGTAGAACCGATCACCAGCCCAAAACTCCGGGAAATGATGTAGTACTCTCCCCCACCCTCTACCTTCTGGTTGGTCGCAATCTCCGCAATGGCCATGGCCGTTGGAATCGTTACCGCATGTCC
>JAPKCQ010000434.1 GCA_026421165.1 Lewinella sp.
TCCAAGATGATGGCCTTATTCTACATCGTTCTGGGCAACATCATTCTGACTATGTTTCTGGAACTGACGGGCATTGCCGATGTTGCTGGTAAGCGGGAGCACCAAGAAATTATTGACAACCCGCATGATTAACTCGTTGGCACTTCAGATCGTTAGAGCTACCTCATTTGACGGGCTAAAAAGGTGGAAAACGGAGCGTTCGCTAAAGCACGCCTTCCATGGTAAAGACGTCGCTCTTATTCAAGTAGTAGAAGCCGAACTCATTGGTTCTCTCCGTCATGGTATTCATAGCGATATTCAGATTGGTCTAAAAAATCAAAATACTCTTCAACAGAATATTTACGCCCAAGATTTGGGACAGCCGAAACCCTAACAATCGTTTTACGCTAGGATAAGGTTTTCTAAGGCTTCAATAGTTTCGCGTACCGCACCGGATCATTAAGTATAGCAATAGCCTCTTGCACCTCCTTGTCGTTACGCAAGCCCATCTGCACCTCACCGCGCTGGTAGTAGTAGCGGCCGGCGATTTCCTTCTCGATAATATTGATGATCTCCGCTTTGTAGCTCTGGATGGCAGCGAGTTGCTCCGTATCTACCTGGGCCTGAATCGCTTCTAGTGCTGCGCTGATGTCGTAGCCTTCCTCCTTAATGGCTTCGATAGCTTTCTCAATAGCTTTCTCGGCCTTAGAGGTGTATTCATAGTCTCCGCGCTGGAGGAAGCCGATAAATTTGTCCCAGTCCTGAAAGCGGAACTCGGAAACAGAGTCGATGGTGACGTGAGAGGTTACCCACTCGTTCACAAAGTCGAAGATGACGTGCTCTTCCAGGAGGCCCTTGGTGATCGCTTTTCCACCGAGGACGGGCAGGGTAATATCAGGCGCAACGCCACCGCCGTCAAGCACCTCGCGGCCGGAGCGGGTTTTGAACACGGCGCGCTCGCTGTCGGGAATATCAAAGGGTTTACCGTCACGGTATTCCAGTGCCTGGATGCAACGCAGGCTAGGGATGTAGTACTTGGCGATGGTGATCTTCACGCGGCTGCCGTAGCCAGTTTCCATAATGTTCTGCACTAAGCCCTTACCGTAGCTCCGCTGGCCGATGAGAACGCCGCGGTCGAGGTCCTGTAGCGAGCCGCTAACGATCTCGGAGGCGGAGGCAGATTTGTTATTGATGAGTACGGCTACGGGTAGTTCCAAGTCCAGCGGGTTGCCGTTGGTTTTGTAGCTACGGTCCCACTCACGGACTTTGCCTTTGGTCGTTACGATCAGTTCATCTTTGGGGACGAAGATGTTGACAATGTCTACCGCCTCATTGAGGAGGCCACCACCGTTGTTGCGCAGATCGAGTACGACCCCTTTCATCTCCGGATTATCGGCGCGAAGCTTGCTTATAGCATCGCGGACGTTCTTGCTGGCCTGCCGGGTAAAGGTGGTCAGGGCGACATAGCCCACGTTATTAGCCAGCATACCGGAGTAAGGAACGTTGGGGATACTGACATCTCCACGCAGTAGTTCCAAGTTTTTCTTTCCGCTACCGGGGCGTTCCACGATCAGCTTCATGGTAGTCCCGGGAAAGCCGCGCATAATTTCTTCGAGTTGCTCGCGGCTGTAGCCGGCGGTTTCGCGACCGTCGATTTCCAGAAGACGGTCACCGGTTTTCAGGCCCGCCTTGTCGGCGGGTTGGTCTTTGAACAAAACCATAATGGTAGGCAGCCCTTCGATATACTCGATATCGGCGCCGATGCCCTGGTACTTACCGCTTTGGCGCAGGCGGGCCAGCTCCACGTCAGTTTCACTGATGTAGTTGGTGTAAGGATCAAGCGAACTTACCATGGCCTCGATACCGGTGCGCATCAGTTTATTGGGCTCAATCTCGTCTACGTAATAGGTATTCACCTCTTTGTAAACGTTGGTGTAAACCTCGATGGCCTTCATTATTTCAAAGAATTTATCGTTCACCGGGCTCACCGTAGCTGCGGTAAAAACGATAAAGGCAAGGGCAGCAATCAGGCCGGAGAAAATCTTTTTGCGCTTTGACATATGGTTATTTTTAAGGGGCATACTTTATGGTAACGCTTTTAGACGTAGATAAATTATTTTGCTCTGCGGCTACTTCATAGTAGACGCGGCCGCCGGTGCGGTAAAAGGTTTCCGGCCGGCTTTACTACTTTTAAAGGTAAGGGCGTACCGTAAGCCACTCTCGTGTGCTGAATTACCCGCCAACGACTTCAATCGCAAAGAACCTACCTTTGGTATCATGCTACTCCTACCCTACAACCCCGCCTGGCCCAACCACTTCAAACAAATAGCCAGCATCCTGCAGGCAGCGGTAGGCAATCATCTCCTAACCATCCACCACATCGGCAGCACCGCCGTCCCCGGTCTGGCCGCAAAACCGATCATTGACATCGATATGGAGTACCCGCCGGAAGGAGAGCTTAAAGCAATCACCGCCACGCTAAAAAACCTGGGTTACCACCACAACGGAGACCAGGGTATCCCCGGCCGCGAAGTCTTCAAGCGTAAGCCCACCGATGCGCTGCACCCCGTCCTCGACGCAATCCCGCATCACCTCTACGCCTGCCCGTCGGACAGTACCGAATTAAACCGCCATATCCGGTTCCGCAACGGCCTACGCTCAGACGACGAAGCCCGTATCGCCTACGAAAATATAAAACGGGAAGTAGCCATCCTGGTCAGACAAAAACGCAAAGCCTACGCCGAGATCAAACAAGTGCAATCACACGAGTTGATAGAGTCCGTCCTCCGTGCTCAACCTTAAACCCCTATTGTTACGTTACTCTAGCACCACAATAAATAAATAATGAACGAAGGCCCTCCCGCCTGCCCCATCCCCCGCTGGACGCTCTTGAAGCAG
>JAPKCQ010000435.1 GCA_026421165.1 Lewinella sp.
ACAGAATTAATGTGACATTCTGATCTGGTAGATTTTGAGTCTGAATGAGGCGAAAAACGTAGGCAACACCGTAGTGTTAGCGAGGCTTTTCAACGAAGTTCAGGCTCAAAAGATGCCGAACAGGATGGTACGATTAATTTTGTCCGAGTACTTAAATACGCCTTTTACAAGCTTTTACATTCTAAGCAAAAGCTCGATCGTTTCTTGAGCATTGTCTACAAACAGCTTTGAGAAAAGTCTGATTCAATGCAAACCAAATGACCAAAAAGATCTTCTTCCGATCCAGCCTGTTTCTACTACTCCTAATTTCTCTCGCCGCCTGCAACGGCCAGCAGGAAACCGGCTCATTTAAAGTTCCTCCGCAAACAAGTACTCCGGAAGCAACGGAGACCAAATCTCAGGATTTCGACCCATACTTCAAAGCTTCCGCAGCCACTAAGTCAAAATATGGACCCACCAGCATTACCCGCAATATAATGCAGGACCGCAACGGCGATATCTGGTTAGCTACCTGGGAGGGCATCATCCGCTACGACGGGAAGACTTTCACCAATTTCACCAATAAGAATTACCTGAGAAAGTTCCATGTTTTCTCCACGCTGGAAGATATGGACGGCCACCTCTGGTTCGGAACCATCGGCGCTGGTGTGTACCGCTACGATGGTGTAAACTTCATCAACATCACCCAAAAGAACGGCCTCGCCTACGACCAGCAGGGCTGTTTCTACCAGGACCGCAGTGGGAAGATTTGGATTGGCACTATGGAGGGCATCAGCATCTACAACGGAAAATCCTACCGAAACATCACCACCAACGATGGCCTGCCGGATAATGATATTAACTCCATCGTAGAAGACCGGTCGGGTAAAATATGGATTGCCTCCAGAGGAGCGCTGTGTACCTATGATGGGTTAACCTTCACCCTGGTGCGCAAGGACAAAGACCAATTGATGCCTGATGTCGCAGACAAAAATGCTGGGAACTTCTACAACGTCCGCACGGTAATTGAAGACCTTAAGGGGAACGTCTGGTTTGGTGGCAACGACGGTTTTTGGCGCTACGACACCAACGGTAAGTTTACCCAAATCGCAAAGGAATTCACCGGCTACATCTACGAGGACCGCGAAGGAAATATCTGGACCAGTTCAGCAGCATCAGGTAAGCCCGACGAGTGGCAATTATCCCGCTACGCCGCCGAATGTCTGGATGGCGCCCCGGCTACGCCTACCGTTATCCTGCAACGAAAAGATATGTTTTTCGGCATCACGGAAGATGCGGACGGCGGTATCTGGCTGGGTAGCCTGAACGGGGTGGGGCGGTATGACGGTAAGGATTTTGACTGGTTTCGGGCGGAGTAGCCTGGCCGTGGCTCAATTCGTGAGCGAGCTTCCGAAGTGCCTTTTGAGCGCAAGTGTTCAGCGCTCCGCTCTGTTTGATGAAGCTTTTTCGGAGGAAGGCGAAGGAGCGGAATTTGGGCTACTAACTCGTATTTTGTACCGTGTGGGACGCGCTCAAGGAGTAGCGGCTAACGCTCGATCTCACATGCCCTTCCATCCTTTATTTACACCCGCGTCCTCGCCTTAAAAAAGCTCCTGAGCGAACCAATCCTCCAATTCAGCGTATGCACCGTTACAACATTCCACACAAATATGCGCTACCTAGCTTTCTTCTGCCTGCTCGCCCTGACCGCCTGCAACGCTTCTACCGAAACGACTTCTACCTCAAAACCAGTGCCGGACCGCGCTGCCGCCGCCGCTGATGGCCACATGGCCCTAACCCCCGCTGCCATCAACCCGGTAGTCGCTTTCGAATACGAAGACATCCTCTGGGGCTTCAACTTCCTGCCTGATGGCAGAATGATAGCGACCGACAAATCCGGAAAGCTACTTCTCGTAGATAAAGAAGGCAAAAGCAAGGAAATTACCGAAGGTCTTCCCGTCGTGAAGGACAAAGGTCAGGGTGGCTTGCTCGACGTACTGCTGAGCAACGACTTCGCTACCGATCGCATGGTTTACCTCACCTGGAGTATGCCCGACGATAAGGAAGACGCCAGTACCGCAGTAGGCCGCGGTCGCCTTGCCGACGACGAAGCCAGCCTGGAAAATCTCGAAGTCCTCTACCAAGCCGGCCCCCCCACCGACAAGCCCTACCACTACGGTAGCCGGATGGCTTGGGGACCGAAGGATGGTCACCTCTACTTCACCATCGGAGACCGCGGCAACCGCGACGAAAACCCGCAGGATAGCACCCGCGACCACGGCAAAGTCTACCGCATCGCCGCCGACGGCTCCATTCCGGCCGATAATCCCTTCGTTGAATTCAAAAACGCCAAGACAGCCATCTTTTCCTACGGCCACCGCAACGCCCAAAGCCTTACCATCCACCCCGAAACCGGAGAGATCTGGGAAACCGAGCACGGCCCCCGCGGTGGAGACGAGATCAATATTATCGAAGGTGGTAAGAACTACGGTTGGCCCGTGATCAGCTACGGTATTAATTATAACGGCACTCAATTTACCGAGCTGAACGGGAAAGCAGGCATGGAACAGCCCGTCCACTACTGGGTACCCAGCATTGCCCCCAGCGGAATGGCCTTCATCACCGGTGATAAGTACCCAGGTTGGGAAGGTGATCTGGTGGTCGGAAGCCTGAAGTTTATGCGCCTTCAGCACGTTCAGCTAGACGGCAAAAATGTCGTCGGCGAGCAGAAGCTTATCAATAATATGGGCCGCGTGCGCGATGTCCGTATGGGCCCGGATGGGTATATTTATGCCTCGGTTGAGGGGGAAGGGATTGTTCGACTTGAAGTGGAATAGCCGGCTTTGCTTTTAGACGCTTCGCTTTTAGACGCTTCGCTTTTAGACGCTTCGCTTT
>JAPKCQ010000117.1 GCA_026421165.1 Lewinella sp.
CCATCGCCGAGTAGGAAGGCATAGCCGTTCTTCATCGCCAGCACGGAGCTGCCCCATTCGTTGCGCTTCGACACAAAATTACCGGGATCATTATAGCTGTCTTGGTAATTACGGTCGGAGATGATGCGGGCCTTCTTACTCGGATCAGATGGATTGAAAACGTAAGTTTTAGTATTGCGGGTGTCCCACCAGCGGTCGTAGATAATGGCGGTTTTATCGTCTCCCCACTGGACGCCAGCGAAGCGATTGATGGTTTTTACAAGGGGGGTTCCCTTACCGGAGAAGGGGGCGAGCAGCGTGAAGACCTGGTCACGAAATTCTACCTCATTGGCGGGGTCGCCCTCGTCAAGTGCTTCGACGTAGATCAGGCTGGCCGCCCGGTCTGAACGCCAACTGATGCTCCTCCGGCCGGGCTGCGTGGCCATGAAGCCTTTCGGAAGGTCTTCAATGAGCGGAACGGTATTTATGGTACTTACCTTCTTGCCATCTTTGGTGTAGACGGTAGTTACGGAAGGAAAACGGGAGTAGGGTACGAGGTAAGAAAACGGCCGCTCTATGGCGGTGACCATTACGTATTCGCCGTCCGGACTGAAACTGACGCCGCGGTACATATCCGTCGGCAGGAACTCATCGCCGGAGCCGTCGAGCCGGACCTTCACAATAGCAGAGCGTGCTAGTTGCTCGAAGTTGTGCTCATCATTGGGGTTTTTGAGGAGATCCTGATAGGTGCGGTTCTGGGCTTTCTTGCCGTCGGCCGTGGAGATGGTTGGGCCAGTGGGTACGGCGGTTGCACCGTTGATCAGCTCTTCACGGTTGGCGGGCAGGAATTTGAGGAGCATACTCTGGCCGTCTTCGAACCAGTTGATGACGTCTCCGAGGTTGGCGTTTACCGGGCTGATGGAGGCGCTGGTAACGCGCTTTACGCTGGCGGCGGCTACATCAAGGAACCATACTTCCACGCCGATGGGAGTGGTGTGGGTCATGGCAACTTTCGTTTGGTCCGGGCTCCAGGTAAAGTTGGAGAGTTTTGGCTTGTCGGGCAGGCCCATGACTTCCATCAGTTCGGTTTCACCGGTCACGCGGCGTACGGCAATCTTATTGGAGTAGGTCGTCCGGCTGCCAATATTGGTAGCGGGGTCGATACGCAGGCCACCGAGACGCATTTCTTGGCGGCTGAGGTCTTCGATGGACTTATAGGCGTCGCGGTAGGTAAGTACCATGTACTCGCGGGCATCGTCCATCAGTACGCCGGGGGCGAGGGGGACGTCTACCAGGTCGAGGATGGCCTTGTCCGGCTTTTGGTAACCAACGTTTTGGGCGGTTAGCGGCACAATGCAGCAGACAAAGAATAAAAAGAGGATGTTTTTCATTTGGATGGATTTGATGGTTTAAATATACGGGCTATTGATCAATAGATCGGATTGTGGACGATGTTGCTCGCAGTACAAATTAAGTGCGTGGCTAAAAATAACTGCTGCACAGAAGCCTGCGTCTCGGCTCCGATCGGTGATCATTTTACGGATTAATTTACCGTCCTGTCTTAGGTAGGACGGGGAGAAATACTACTAATCCGGTCGCCGAGGCCCTCCGTCTAATAATCAAATTCTTACATTTGACCCAAGTAAAAATTTGACTCCTGAAATTCAACAACCCTCTAAGCCGGCCTTTTCCCGATCGCGAATTCGGTAGTGGTACCATCATCAGTACGTTGTGGATCAGCGTTTTTGTTTTCGCTGCTTTATTTCTGCTGCGCCCGTTTGGGATGCATGTTCAGGGGAGTTATTTGCTAACCTGCCTGGGCTACGCGCTGGTAACTTTTGGGGTCGCGGTCGCTTACGCCTTCGTAACCACGCGCTTGCTCGGATGGAAGAAGTGCGGAGACAACTGGACGCTCTGGAAGTGGATCGTTGACTGTGCTTTTTTACTGGCCTGCATCTCGGTCGCGAACTTTGTTTTTTACAATTTCACGGTTGGATGGACGGCCTTTGAACCCTTTATTCTGGTCACTATTACTGTTCCAACCGTGATCGTCGGTCTGTTTCCCGTTGTCTTCAGCGGGGTGGCCATTCAACTCCGGGCTGAACGGGAAAATGAGCAGGAGGCAGGGCGGATCAGCCTTGCTTCAAAACCTTCCGTTGCACCTGCGGATGCGCCCAAATTACTTGCCCTTAACGATGCTTTTTTCGTTGATCCCGGTACGCTGCTCTTTTGCGAATCACGGCAGAATTACGTCAGGTGTGTCTATCTGCGCGAGGGCCTTGCGACCGAAGAAATCATCCGCGCCACACTGTCTGGCATGGAGACTAAACTGGGAGAGCACCTCTTATTGCGTTGTCACCGTTCGTACCTTGTAAATTCCGCCCACATCCGCGAAGCCAGGGGTAACGCTCAGGGCCTGAAGCTATCGATGATCGGCACGGAGGAGGAAGTGCCGGTTGCACGCGCGTACGTTTCTTTGCTGCGGGATGAGCTGGAGAAGTAGCCATCGGTCCCTGGTCCTTGACGGCGGTCCCTGTAGCCTTGTCAACCGTCCCAAGCCATCGTAAACACTAGGCCTGTCCACCATATTTGTGAAAACGACAATAAAATGGACATTCTCTACAAGACCCTTATTCTCCTGCACGTAAGCGCTGGGTTCAGCAGCATCGGACTCTTCTTTGTACCGGCCTTCGCCAAAAAGGGAGGCAAGTTGCACAACCGTGTTGGCCTCTGGTACACCTATACCATGTGGGCGGTCGTCGTCTCGGCGGCGCTGCTTTCTTGCCTACAGTATTTTCGTGGCCAGGCCTCTTCGGCGCTGTTTCTTGGCTTTTTGGCGTTGCTGACTGCCCGGCCCTTGTACTACGGTGTCGCGGTATTGCGTAATAAAAAGGAACCGTCGGAGCGGATGAGGAAAACGGATCTGATCCTGCGCGCTTGCCTTGGTATGTTCAGTGTGTTCATGATTGGCAACGGATTCGGCTGGTGGGGCCCGGACGGGCATACGCTAAACCTCGTCTTCGGTAGTCTGGGCATGCTGGTTTGGCCCAGCCTCATCAGGGACTTCCGCGGCGTCACCTCCGAATATAGCTGGCTTGAAGAGCACGTCGGTCAGATAGTCGTAACGGCAATCGCAGCCTTTACCGCCTTCCTCGCTTTTGGCGGTCAGCGTATGTTCGGTAACTTGTTTTCAGGAAATCTTCAGCTCATTCTATGGCTTATGCCGACGGTACTGGGCGTTACTTTTTCGCGCTATTACAAATGGAAGTTGCGTAAGCGGAAGGCCGCTCGGGAGCCTTTATTTGGATAGAAGAATAACTTTATGGGCGCCGACGCAGGTACCAGGACGGTCCTGGAAATCACTTGCCTTAGTCCTCGAATTCAACCTATTCAAGCACCAGCCTTCTCAACACGCAAACCTCTATTTGCCGTGCGGAACTGCGTGCTTTTTATATGAACAGTTACGTTGGCTTACTGGAAGAAGTTCTTCCCGAAGTTGAAGCCGCCCGCTAAGTCCGCTGCGTCAAAATTCCTACCTTCGCCCCATGCCCATCTTTCCCGACATCGACCTCATCGGCCAGCCCGATTACGCAGATGCGCTGCGTCAACTTTCTCCGAATGCCGTAGAAGGTGTGGACATGCTCGTGATCTACGGTACCGATTACGATTTTCTCGCCCGGGTACTCGGTGCTGCGGGTTTCGATGACCCAAAATTACAGCTTCACTTTCTGGAATGGTCGCCTACCACCGGCCCGATCGACCTCACCGGACTGATCCGCCATCTGAAGATCAAACGAGTCCTTCTCTTCGGTCAGGACATGAAATCGCTCGGCTTGCATTTCCAGGTAGCGAACTACTTTCCGGTGGAAGTTAGCGGGGTGAGCTACATGAAAAGCCCGCCTGCCGGAGAGATCGCCGGAGCCAAAGCCAAGGGTGATAACGGGCCGGCGGGGGCACTCTGGCGAGGGGTTAAAGAAGGCTTTATGCGGGAATGAGTAGCTTTAGTACTCCGTAGAGTTTCTAATAATAACCCGGGACGTAAGCTCGAACTGTTTGGCATCGTTTTAGCTGTATGGTACACAAGAGTAGCCGAGGACGAGGTCCCGAGTATTGCCACCTCCCAATTTTAGGCTGGTGGCGCAAGGCGCCACCTCGCGCCACCATCTTCGAGATTCGATAAATTTAACCCATGCCCCAACTAGTCTTTGCCACCAACAACAAGAACAAAATAGCCGAGATCAAAGCTCAGCTTGGTGAGCAGTACGTTTTCCTAAGTCTGAAGGACATCGGCTGCCACGAAGAAATTCCCGAAACGAACCCTACCCTGGCCGGAAATGCGAGACAGAAAGCCCGCCACGTAAAGGAAAACTATGGCCATGACTGCTTCAGCGAAGACACCGGCCTGGAGGTAGACGCCCTTAACGGCGCGCCCGGCGTAATTACCGCCCACTACGCTGGCCCCGAACGTAGCGCGGAAGCTAATAACGCTAAAATCTTGTCGGAACTCAGTGGTAAAAACGATCGGTCCGCCCGCTTCCGCACTTTTCTCTGCCTCATCATAGACGGAGAAGAGCACCTCTTCGAAGGCCGCTGTGAAGGCCGGATCAATGAAGCCGTCCGCGACGGAACCGACGGTTTCGGCTACGACCCCATCTTCATCCCCGACGACGGCGACGGGCGTACCTTCGCAGAAATGACCGGCGCGGAAAAACGAAGTATGAGCCACCGTGCCCGGGCCATGACTAAATTGCAGAATTTCCTGCGCGATAAATAGAATTTAAAGATCGGGATTTAGACCGCAGTATCCTGACTTCTGAACGTTGATTTCTGAATCCTGACTTCTGTCCAATGCGCACCTTAATCCCAATAGTAATCTTAGCCGCCCTAGCCTACGTTGGCTGGTTTTACCTGCAATCGTTTACGGATAGACCTCTGCAAGAAAACCTGCTTTTGACCGACACCAATACGCTGCGCGAACTGATCGTGACCAACGACAAACGAACCTTTCGGATGTTCCGAGGTGAAGAAAGTGGATGGGTTGTCAAGCAGGATGCCATCGAACTCTACGACCAGAGCGAAGCGGTGGATAAGCTGGTGGAATTCCTGAACCAGCTGCAAACAGATTCGGTGGTGTACCGCTTCCCGCCAGAACCCGGCTTGGATTTGGCGTTGTCAGCTCCGGACGGCCGGCGGGAGGTACTCAAGTTTCGCTTTCCTGCGGGTAGCCCGCCGGTGGTGCGGGTCGGAGCTACCGGAGATGTTTTTGCCTTGCCGGCCAGCGTGCGTGTTCCCCTCCTACGGATGTTGCGTTTTGATACTTACCGTGGCCGTAAGTCGTTGGAAATCGAGCCGGGAGAAGTTGACAGTATTGCGGTGCTTTACCACGATTCCTTGCGTTGGCGGGTGCCGCAGGTGGAGGTTTCCCGGCTTTCGAAAACTTTCATTACACCTGCGTTTTCGCCTGATGAACCGCCTCCTTATGCCGATTACTTTGACGAAGTGATGGACCGCGAAAAGTATTTCGCAACGCTTACGCTCTACGCCGTGGCGGATTCTCACCACATCGAAGTTTTCCGTGATCCGCAATGGGTGCGGCCGTACGTACTGGTGGGAGAAGATTTTCCGCGTCGGTATTTTGCGATTGACTCCTTGCGTTAGCAGTCTTTTTTGGGCGAGGACGCAGGTGCAAAGTCAGAAATGAAAGGAGCAGGGTAGGGGCGAGACTGGTGTCCGTGGCAACCACCAGACGCTTCAACACGTTATGCAACCCATGATCTTACGCCTTCTAATTTTTATTGCCATTCTGCTGGCGCTCGATGTCTATGCTTTTCAGGCAGTCCGCAGCTGGCTGAGTCCATATAAGTCTACGGCCCGGCGCCTCGGCTACGCAGTTTACTGGGGCCTCTCCCTGCTGGCATTCACCTTTCTACTACTGAACGTTTTCGAAGTGATTGAAGGATGGAGCAACAGCGCCAAACTAGCCGTCAGGGTAAGCCTTTTTCTAGCTTGGGTCTGTAAACTGCCGATCGTTCTCCTGCTGGGCGTCGACGATTTACGAAGAGGAGTCACCTGGATGGTCAACCGGATCAGCCCGGTAACCGAACGGAATATAAGTCGTTCCCGCTTTATGGCCAATACCGCCTTAATTGCCGGAGGCGTACCGCTGGCGACGCTCACCTACGGCATCGTCCGCAACGCCTATCGCTACCGCCGCTTTGCCACCGATATACCGGTAAAGAACCTGCCGGAAGGCCTAGATGGCTTCAAGATCGTTCAGATTTCCGACATGCACTCGGGTAGTTGGACCCGTTCCGAACCACTCAATAACGCCGTAGCGATGATCAACGCCGAAAACGCGGACATCGTCTGTTTTACCGGCGACCTGGTTAACAGCGAGGCGGATGAGATCGTACCGTTTATTGATATTTTCAAGGAGGTGAAAGGCAAGTACGGCGTCTTTAGTATTTTGGGTAACCACGACTACGGAACGTACCATGACTGGGGTTACCCCCGGGGTAGCGACGAAGAAAAAATCGCCATCGCCGCCAATATGGAACGTCTCTACGGCCATCATGCCGCCCTCGGCTGGGACTTGCTGCGCGATGATAACCGTATTCTGGACATTGAAGGGCACAAACTCGGTATCCTCGGCGTAGAAAACTGGGGATCTGCCTTTCGCTTCCCCCGCCTGGCCGACCTGCCCAAAGCGGTGGCTGGTACCGAAGACTGCGCCTGCAAAGTATTGCTAAGTCACGACCCTACGCACTGGGACGCGAAGGTCCGCCCCGGTTATCCGGACATCGACCTGATGCTGAGCGGTCATACGCACGGCTTCCAGTTTGGGATCGAGATCCCTGGGTTTAAGTGGAGCCCGGCGCAGTACCTGTACAAACAGTGGGCCGGGCTGTACCGTGAGGGCAACCAGCACCTTTATGTGAACCGGGGGCTCGGTTTTTTGGGCTATCCTGGGCGGGTGGGGATTTTGCCTGAGGTTTCGGTGCTTACGCTTAGGAGAAGCTAGGAGAATAGGAACTACAAACTGTAAACTAGGGGTACTTGTTGGTGCACCATTATTTTTTTGACCTCTCTGCTGTACCTGCGTACGCGCCAAGAAGCCCGCGCATGCGCAGGCACTTTTTGTTTCATGGTACTATTCCCTTAGCTTCTAACTTTAGGCGTGCAGCGCAGTCTGCCGATCGTTAAGCACACTTTGTTCTTCCTCCCGCTCAGGATCGGGCACACAACAATCAACCGGGCAAACGGCAGCACACTGGGGTTCTTCGTGGAAGCCAACGCACTCGGTACACTTGTCGGGTACGATGTAGTAGAATTCGTCGCTAACGGGTTCTTGCTCGGCGTCGGGCTCGATAACGGCTCCAGTTTCGATCTCATAAGGGTCAGAGATGGTGGTGCCTTCGGCCATTTTCCACTCTACTCCACCTTCGTAGATGGCGGTGTTGGGGCATTCGGGCTCGCAGGCTCCGCAGTTGATACAGTCGTCGGTAATGAAAATTGCCATTGGTGGTCTTTTGGTTCTTTGGTTCGTTCCTTGAACCGTTAATCTTCGGTAGGGTATTGAAACAGTTGGTGTTATCCTTGATAAAAGCAAATGATGCTCCTCACGGGATTACTATGGGTTAACACCGTAAACGGTAGTCTGGGTTGACTTTAGGAGAGGCAAAATTACGGTGTATTAGGCTTACGAAAGACTTTTCACCAATGAAGTATAAACGGTAAATACGAGAACTCCGGTTGCAAGTGTCTATTATTCGGTTACTTTTGCGCCTCTTAGCGAAGGACTTGTGGCTATTGAGGGCCTTGAATATCGGGCAGGAAAAGAAAATACGTAGCTTACTTAACCTTGCTTGCACCTGGGTTCCCGCTCGTACTTGGAACATGCGAATTGCCTGACGGGAGACGAATTCGGGAAAAAGAAAGACAAAACACTTTACCTCTTCGTACCGTTAGTTACCCGCGGCAAAGCGATGAAATGTTACAATTTCAAAAGGACTGCGTCTTAAAGCAACAGGGTTGGTCCCTTCGTGCTTTGTATAACTGAATAATTTATGTATCATTGGATGTCCGGAGTGTGAATAAAAAAGCTTCCGACGCTTTTACCGGGCTGATACACCAAACTTCCCATGGAAAGATATAGCGAAAAAGAGCTTGACCAATTTGGCGAGCGCATCAAATCAGAATACCAACTTGCCAAAAAGGAGCTGCAAATGCTTCGCGACCAAGTGATGGAACTCAACGACACCATGTCTGAAGGCTTCGGCGCCGATATGGGCGAAGACAGTAGCTCGGTGAGCCGGCTGGAGTTACTCAAGGAGCAAGTTCTACGTAAACGCGACCACATCCAGAGCCTGCAGAACGCAATGCTCCGGATCAAGAATAAGGTCTACGGAATATGCAGCGTAACCGGAAAACTGATCGATAGGCCGCGTCTACACGCTGTGCCTACCACGATCAAATCACTAGAAGGTATGCGCCTGGAAGCCAGTGGTCAATTAGACATCACCGCGCAGGACATTGCCCGCCGCGCCATTGAGCGCCGCGAAGGGCCCAACAAGATCGTCTCCAAGATCAAAAAACCGCCACCGCCACCCCGTAAGGTGGAGAAGAAGCGGAAGAAACCTGGTCGCAAGCCACGCAAACCGGTGGAGGAGGATGATGACCTCATCTAAATTAGCTACGCTACAAAAAGACCCGTTTAATAACCACCCGTACCCCAGTCTGGTAATAATTGCGGTTGAGCTGGTCGAAGTTGCTTTTGAGGTTGCCCTGGAGAAAGAATCTGAAGTAAGGTTGCACCCTTACTGCCCAGTTTTTGCCTAGTTTTCGGTCGAAACCCAGGCCCGTATTAAGGGATAAGATTATCGGGCGGAACTCGCGTTCTGGATCCGTAGGTAAGACTATTGTGCCTTGCTCCACTCCGTTAAGTCGAGTAGATCGCTCCGTTTTGGTGTCGAGGTGGAGGTTAGCGGCAACGCCGAGCATAAAGTGTGCGCTGCTCCTTTCCGAAAAATCTTGGTGAAAGTTGATTTCAAGTGGTACCTCTAGGTACTGTGCAGTTATTTTTTCACGCTTATCTAAACCGACGGTGGGGCCGTCGAAATCATTTTCTACTACTTCGTAGCCGGTGCGGATGTAACGCAGGCCGGTAGTAAAACCGATCCTATCCGCCCGGCTCTCGAAGAGGAGGCCGAAGCCATAGCCACCGGTGCCGCTCTCCAGGCTGTCCTGCATTTCTAACGACCGGATCACGGAGCCGCCGCCGGAGGTGATCCGGTTGCCGCCGTTGTGGGGCGCGAGCTCGAGGCCGAAGGCACGTTCGTAGATTTGGGCGTTGATAGAGAGGCCGAAGAACATCGGTAACAATAAGGTGAGGCAACGGAAGAAGTAATTTGGCATCTTGTAGATTCAAGCTTTATTGAAGGGACTTGAAAAACACTTTTTATGGCTAAGATATTTTACTGACCCGCCGGAGCTTTTGTGGCGGGGTGATAATAGAGGACTGGCTTTTCCGTGATGCGCCACTCGACGAGGAGCCTGCTGGTTAGCTCAGACCAGTCCGTCGTTGGGTACGTTTGCCAGAGTACTACACCACATTTCCCTTTGAGCGCAACCGGGCTTTCAGTGGCGATAGCTATGGCTTCAAGTGCAGCCCGCTCGCAATCGTAAGCACTCCGGTCGTAGCGATCTGCATTGGTGTAAATGATGGCTACAACCATCAGGCTGGCAACGTACCACGCCTTTCCGCGTTGGGGTACTTGCTTCAGCAGGCGAAGGCAGGAGCCAGCGTAGAGCCCGATAAACGCCAGCGTGACGGGCATGATGGTGTCGTAGCGAAGAATGGTGGCGCGGTAGCTGCGAAATCCGCCTAGTGGAAGCAACAGAAAGTAAATTCCGGCGAAAGCTACTACCCATCCGAACAAACGGCGTGTCCGATCGTCGGGTGCATATTTTCTCAGTAAGCTGTAATTGACGGCCAGCATTAGAAATAGTACGGGAAAGGCTAGCTTGCCCGTGAATTGGCGGACGATACCCCAGGGGAGCCTAGCGTACACTTCCGTCAGCGGTAGTCCGTTGTCGATGGTGAGGGAATTGAACTGACCGAGATAAAGTGAATAAAGCGATAGCGCTCCGGCCAGTATTCCCAACATGATGAGTCGTGGAGGAATCTCTCGAAGCTTTAGCTGCCCGCTCAACCAGGCCAGTCCGCCGAGTAACAAAGCCACCAGGATTACTCCAGGGTTAAGTGGTCCACTCAGGCAGACGACGAATGCCAACGGAACCCATAGTAGAGATTGGACGATAGATAAATTCGTCCGCTTTCGAACCAGAAAATCAAGGAAAGGCATCGCAAAAAGTAGCATCAACGCCGAAGGCAAAGCATAAAAGAAAACGTAGGTAGTTGCCGCGTCAACAATGCCGATGTGGCTACGAAATTCGCCTGACTGAAAAAAAGCAGCCAGTAAGCAGCCAGCGATGATGAAGCGCTGTCGGCCAATCCGCCAGGCACCGGTGACGGCCCGGGCGAGCAAGCCGATTAGCCCCAGGTGAGCCAAGAGCTTTGCTAGTCCTGAAGCGAGGTAGACACTGGTAATCGGCTCGCAGAAGCGTTGTAGTGTTAACGGCGCTTTTAGTAGGTATGCTTGGTAAATCCAGTGGGAGAAAAAGCGGTTTGGATTCGGATAGTGCCGTCCTTTAAGCAGTGCTTCCAGCCCAAGCGGGTTATCTAGTATGGGGTGTACCTCGGAGGCGGGAACGATGTTCCAGGCCATGTCGCCATCCAGCGGCTGGTGGTAATATTGGAGGAACGCGTAGCTGGTGTCCAGGCAGAAAAGAAGTAGCAGGATTGGGATGACGTACCTGGAGGTGAAGCGCATGAAGGGCTGGGTGGCGAAGAGAATAATGAAGAAAGATAAAACAACTGAACTCGACGGGCGGCCTTTTTTTGTCCCATTTTAAATGAAACTGTTTTAAAGCCTGAAAGGGTTCGTTTAGAGGATGTTTCTTCCAGGGTTTTGTCATGCTACCCCAGAATTATTTTGCTACGTCAGGAGACATTATTTTTTTTGGATATGTATTTCCTGCAGCGTGAAAAATCGTATATTGAGTTGGACGTATCCAAGCCCGAACGCTGTATCTTGGCCCCATGTTAATACGTAGTCTCCTTCCCCTTTGCTTCCTTCTCGTTCTGCCCTTTTTTCTTTTGGCTCAGGGTAGTCCTTTGCCTGTAGACGATACGGACGCTTATGACCTGCTTCGAAGACTGACTCTCCGCTACGGAAATGAAGGCTTCCAGCAGCCGGCTACTGACTTGAGCCTCCGCCCCATCAGCCGGTCCGGATTGGTGAGATTAGCCAAAACTTACCAGAAATTACACGGCGACGACTTCAGTAAAGTTGATAAATACCGTCTACAAAGATTCTTTGATGACAACAATGAGTGGCTTGCCCTGGAGCCCTACGCCTCCACCGAAGACTCCGATCAGGCAGCGTTCTGGAGTGGCGATGACTTTGCCTTGAAGGCGCTTGATAGCCCCCTGCACCGCACGAAAAAGCCGATTTTTAACCTTTTTTACCCAACACCCGCTCATCTACTGGAGGTGAACCGGCCAGACTTTTACCTCCGGTTCAACCCCGTTCTCGATTTTCGCTACGGTCAGCAGCAGGGCGATACGGAGGGTTATTTTTTTAACCGCCGCGGACTGAAACTGCGGGCCGGTATTGATGACCGGATCTTCCTCAACTTCGAGATCCTGGAAACCCAGGCGGGGCTACCTAATTTTGTGCGGCAGTTCCGTAACCGGTTCCAATCGGTACCCGGCGCGGGTTTCATTAAAGGGTATGAACTCGGTGTCGCAAACGTAGCCCGCGGAACAGATTACCTCAACGGCCAGGGCTACCTCTCGGCCGACATCACTAAGCACGTGGGGGCAAGGATGGGCTACGGGCGGCATTTCATTGGCGACGGTGAACGGTCGCTGTTGCTTTCCGATTTCAGCAATAATTACCCCTTCCTGGAGCTTAATTGGCGCATCTGGAAGTTCCACTACCGCAATATTTTCGCGGAGCTCACTTC
>JAPKCQ010000118.1 GCA_026421165.1 Lewinella sp.
CTAAGTAGGCAGTATAAACAGCTATACTGCTGTCGGGCACATGAGGTAAAAACGTGGTAGCAGACGTAGCCCAGTACAGGCGACCGCCCTACTGGCCTCGCTTGAGAAGGGCCGATCTCGCTTCACGAACACACACCCCATGTGACCGACGGTAGTACAAGAGAACTCCTCCAATATATTAGCCAGAACCGTAAGTCGTTCGGACAAAACCGCGAACTTCAGTGCCGACTTAGCTTACCAATGAAACAAACACCCCCCGTTCGTCGTATTTCTATCCCAATTCATCGACGAAAGTGGTGGTAATCCTCAGATAGCCCGATTATTGTGGTATGAATATGAACGGATACAGAAAAACCCTGGTCCGGAAGTAAATACCTTTTTGAAACCTTTAACACGCCTGCTTTCCGGGTCTGTTTTCCAACAACTTCGCTAAAAGCCCATCGGCTTTTCGCTCCGCCGGACTTCCCGGTACGTTGGATACAGGCTAACCGGAAGGCGGGCTTTTTTCAACCCCTACCCTGCCCTTTAGCTTTCTTTGCACCTGCGGCTGCGCCTGAAATAGGTACTGGTAATTAGGGGTTAGGAAATAGGAGTTAGGAAGCTAGAAAATAGGAGCTAGGAGTTAGAAAATAGGAGCTAGAAGCTAGAAGCTAGAAAATAGGAGTTAGGAGTTAGGAAGCTAGAAAATAGGAGTTAGGAGTTAGGAGTTAGGAGTTAGGAAGCTATAAAATAGGAGTTAAGAGCTATAAAATTAGAGTTAGGAAGCTATAAAATAGAAGCTAGGAGTTAGGAGCTAGGAGCTAGGAGCTAGGAAGCTATAAAATAGGAGTTAGAAAGCTATAAAATAGGAGTTAGGGGTTAGGGGTTAGGAAGATGGGGGTTAGGAAGCTAGAAGATGGGAGTTAGGAAGCTAGAAAATAAAAAGCTAGAAACCATTCTACTGGCTTCTAGCTTCCTAGTTTCTAGTTTCTAACTCCTAGTTTCTATTTTCTAGCTCCTATTTCCTAGCTCCTAATACAGTGTAATTACTTATTAACAATAGTATCCTGGTGGTCAATACTCTCCTGGTGAACAGCCCGCAGGTAAGACTTCATGAATTCCTCGCTAAGTCCGTGCTTGGTACCTGCTTTTGCGGCTTCGGCCATGATGGCTTCCCAACGGTCGCTCTGGAGTACGGCGATGTTACGGGCTGCCTTAAAATCACCGATGGAGTCGGCCAGTTGCATGCGCTTACCGAGCATACCAATGAGGTCGCTATCCACCTCGTCAATCTGGCGGCGAAGTTCGATGAGGTCGGCCATTTCCACCTCATCGGCCGTAGGCTTACGTAGGCGAAGGTTTTGGAGCATTTCACCAAACGCTGCGGGGGTGATTTGCTGTGCGGCATCGGACCATGCTTCATCCGGACGGGGGTGAACTTCGGTCATCAAACCATCATAGTTGAGGTTCAGGGCTTCCTGAGCGACTTCCTGAAGCGTATCGCGGCGGCCGCAGATGTGGCTGTTGTCCACGAACATCTGCAGGTCCGGAAATTTGCGTTTCATCTCGATGGCCAGCTGCCAGCGCGGAACGTTGCGGTACTGGGTTGCCCCGTGGTAGCTGAAACCGCGGTGGATGAGGCCGATACGGGTAATACCGGCTTTGTAGATCCGTTCCACAGCGCCAACCCACAGGCCAAGGTCGGGGTTGATGGGGTTCTTGATGAGTACGGGCACGTCGGCACCACTCAGGGCGTCGGCTACTTCCTGTACACTGAAGGGATTTACCGTTGTCCGGGCACCGAGCCAGAGGACGTCGATACCAGCTTTGAGACAGTCGTAGACGTGGGCGGCCTTGGCTACCTCCGTCGTTGTGCGCAGACCAGTTTCATCCTTCACGCGCTTAAGCCACTGCAGTCCTTCCTTGCCTACGCCCTCGAAACTACCGGGGCGGGTACGAGGCTTCCAGATACCGGAGCGGAAGAGATCGACCTGATTAAGTTTGGCGAGGTCTTTGGCGCATTGCATTACCTGGCCTTCGGTTTCGGCGCTGCACGGACCGGCGATTACCAGGCCGCGGCCAGGGGTTGGGGTTATTACCTTCTTTATGTTCATTTCCATTGTTGGTGGCTTTATGCTTAAGTGAAACGGGCGGAGGCTAGCTCCTCCCTTATGTACGTGACAATACCTGTCTGGAGGAGCGACCTTAACGGTCGCCCGCTATGGTCGTCCCTGTTATTTAAGAATTTTGGCAATTTCGTTGGCGCGTTCGATGCGTTCGTAGAAGCCGTCGAAATCACGTTTGATGAGTTGTGTTCTAAATTTTGAAAGTTGTTCAATATGTTCGTCGAGGACATCGAGGACGTGGTCCCGGTTCTGGCGGAAGATGGGCACCCACATATCTGCTGACGACTTCGCCAGGCGGACGGTAGAGCCGAAGCCAGAGCTGGCGAGGTCGAAAATGCGTTGTTCGTCCTTTTCCTTTTCAAGCACGGTCAGGGCCAGGGCGAAGCTGGCAATGTGGCTGATGTGGGAGACGTAAGCGCAGTGCAGGTCGTGTGCCTTTCGGTCCAGGTGGCTGAAGGTCATCCCGGCACTTCTGAACAAACGGCGAGCGGCGTCGAGGGCGTTCTGTGCGGAGTCTTTTGCATCAACGATGACGCAGACCTTGTCTTCAAACAAGCGGGGTATGGCTGCTTCGGGCCCGCTGAACTCCGTTCCCGCCATCGGGTGACAGGCGACCAAGCGGCTACGGTTCGGGTGGTCCTGAACCTCGTTCAGTAACATTTCTTTCGTGGAGCCTACGTCTAGAACAGTCTGGTGCTCCCCTACCCGGTCTAGGATTTGCGGAAGGAGCTTACGCATCACGTCTACCGGCGTTGCCAGTACGATGATGTCGGCAACGGTTACTCCTTCGGCAAAGGTCATTTCCTCATCGATCAACCGGCGGCGGGTAGCCTTGTGCAGGTTCTCCTCGCTGGCATCAACACCGATTACGCGCGTTGCGAAACCGTTCTCCTTCAGGGTTATTCCGAGGGAGCCGCCGATTAGGCCTATTCCGATTATCGTTACGGTCAAGAGTAAGTTGTTGAGTTGGTTAGTTATTGAGTTGCTGCCGCACGTTGTCGGCGTAAGTAGGCGTTGGATTTGGCGCTGGCGCAGGTGCATTGAACGTTTTTAGCACCGTTCCCACCATTACAAGAAGCTCCGGAGGATCGTCTAGCGTAACGCGGGGGTGCAACCCCTCGTAATCCCAGCATAGGTTATTAGTCTCCACCCAACCGTTCCAAAGCCTCAGAAAGCCGTTCCTCCGAAGAGCAAAGACTAATCCGAATATAATCAGTGCCTTCATCCCCAAAGATCCCTCCGGGGGTGAGGAACACGTCCTTATTGTACAGTGCATCGTCGCTGATGGTATACCCGTTCTTTCCGGACGGGCATTTTGCCCAGACGAAGAGGCCCACCTGGTCCGTACGGTAAGCACAGTTCAGTTGGTCCATAATCCTGAAAGCGATCTTTCTCCGCCGACGGTAGTGGGCGTTCAGGCCGTCGTACCAATCCGGTCCGAGGTTCAGAGCTACGGCCGCCGCTTCCTGAACGGGGCGGAACATGCCCGAGTCCATATTGCTCTTAAACCGTACAATGCTGTTCAGGTATTCCTTTGCACCTGCGACCGCGCCCACCCGCCAGCCTGCCATATTCTGGGCCTTACTGAGGGAGGAAAGCTCGATCGCCACGTCCTTAGCACCGGGTACCGAAAGCAGGCTCTTACGCGAATTGGTAAGGATGAAGGCGTAAGGATTATCGTTGCACAGCAAAATCTCGTTGCGCCGGGCGAAGGCAACCAGCGTTTCGTAGAAGCCCTCCGGTGCTGCAGTCCCCGTAGGCATGTGCGGATAGTTGACCCACATGATCTTCACCTTGCTCAGGTCGGAAGCTTCCAGTGCCTCAAGATTAGGTAGCCAATCGGTCGCGTCGGAAAGCCGGTAGTCACGGATAACGCCACCGGCCAGCTCCGTCGCCGAGCGGTAAGTCGGGTAACCGGGGTTGGGCACCAGCACCTCATCGCCCGGATTCAAAAAAGCCATGCTGATGTGCATGATGCCTTCTTTGGACCCGATGAGCGGCAAAATCTCCGTCTCCGCATCCAGGTCAACATCGAAGTAGCGGTCGTACCAGCCCGCAAAAGCCTCCCGGAGTTTCAGCAAGCCGGCGTACGGTTGGTAGCCGTGCGTATCCGAACCTTGAGCAGCCTTCGTAAGGGCCTCAATCACCTCCGGAGCCGGCGGCATATCCGGGCTCCCGATGCCGAGGTTGATGATGTCCTTACCCGCCGCGCGCAGGGCCGCCAACTCCCGCAGTTTAGTGCTGAAGTAGTATTCCTTTGTTTCACCGAGACGGTTGGCGGTGGGGATTATTGTTATTGGTTGAGTAGTCGTCATTGCTGCTTGGTCACTTGCTTGTGAAAAGAGGATGCTGGAGGGGACAAACCCCTCCGTAGTAATGGCCGGAGGGGACAAGCCCCTCCCTTGCGGTAAGAGCTATGGCTTAAGGCCTTCATTGTAAATACCCAGGACGCGTAATTCACTGGTAATCGGCCGGATCGCATCCAGCGCCTGCTCCAGCGTAACGTGGCCTTCCAGCAAGAAGTCCACGTGAAAGCGGTACTGCCAGGGGCGGCCAACGATGGGCTTACTTTGTATTTTCGTGAGGTTGATCTCGTAGGCAGCCAGTACGTTAAGTACCATGTGCAGCGAACCACTTTTATGGCTGGTGCTGAAGCTCAAACTGACTTTATTGCCATTATCTTTAGCGTGGTCGCGTCCTTTCTCCAGTACGAGAAAACGGGTGTGGTTGAGCTTGTTGGTTTCGATACCGGGGGCGAGGATTTCCAGTCCGTAAAGCTCGGCCGCGGCGGTGCTGGCGATTGCCCCACGGGTGCGGTCTCCTTTTTCCATCACCTCGCGGGCGCTCAGGGCGGTGTCGACGGCTTCGATGACCTCGATCCGTGGCCAAGCATTGAAGAACTCCCGACACTGCATCAGCGCAACGGGGTGAGAATGGACTTCGCGCAATTCGCTCAGATCAGTACCGGGCATGGCCATTAGGTTGAGCCGTATGCGGAGATAGACTTCAGCGGTGATGCGTAAGTTGGCGGTTTGCAGCAGGTCGTAGTTGGCCATCAGGCTTCCGGCCAGGGTATTTTCGATGGCCATCAGGCCGACGTCGCTGCGGTCGGATTCTACCTGAGCTACTACGTCAGCGAAGGTGTGGGCGGGCACCGTCACTACCTCACAGTCGGCAAAGTGTAAGCGCGCTGCAGCCTCGTGAAAGGCTCCGGCGTAACCCTGGATGCTTACTCGTAATTGTTCGATGGCGGTAATTGACTTAGTCATTTTACAAGTATTTTTATAGGACAGCCGTTCTTTCTCCTTAAAACAAAAAGTGGCCCCGATGTCTATCAGGGCCACTTTTTGCATTGTTTTTCTACAATAATCTAGCGTCCCTACCGGATATGGTAAAAGTAAAAGCTAAAATAAAAATAGAAGTAACGATTAATCATGGTATTTCCGTTGTGCAAGATTGCTGCTTGCAATGCAAACGTACGGCGGGTATTCCGAACAACAAAATGTTGTTTTGGCAAGTATCGGTGATGGTTCCTTCCTGCGGACGACGCGCAAGTCCGAAGGACTGGGCACGTCGTCCGCAGGAAGGAACCATCACCACGTCGCGGGCGTGAAAGGCCGGGGCGAAAACCTACATTAGCGTAGAGCGTAGCATTTATGATTTGCGAGTTACAACGCTAAAAAATAACGGGCAGGGCAATACAAATACTTTTAGCTGGCAACTAAGTTGATTAATAAGTTGATTAAAATTGTTCCTTAAAAAAAACGAGTAAAACACCTAGCTTTAACCCAATCAAGACACACAACTATGGCTCCTGTAAACTGGTGGCTCACCTTCTTCATTGCGCTTGTTCCCTTGGCCGTTGGCTTCGTCTGGTACGGTCCGATGCTCTTTCACAAGGTCTGGAAACGGGAAGCTGGCATCACCGACGAAATGCTGGAGAACGGTAATATGCCTAAGATCTTAGGCCTCAGTTACCTCTATAGTTTCCTGGTGGTGCTGTTTCTCAACATGGTAGTCATTCACCAGTTTAGTCTTTCGGGTATGTTCGGGATGCTACCGGAATGGAGCGAAGCAGGTAGCGTACTCTGGCAGGACCTCAATGCCCTCGATGCGAAGTACGGGATGTACACACGGCACTTGCACTTTGGTCATGGAGCTATGCACGGTGGTGCTTTCGGTCTTGTCTTCGTTGGCGGAATCATCAGTATTAATGGTTTATGCGAGCGTAAGAGCTGGAAGTATATGGCCATCCATACGGGTTACTGGTTCGTTTGCCTTGCACTTGTTGGCGGTCTGCTTTGTCAGTTTATGAAGTTGCCTTTACCCTTAGTTGTTGAAGAAGATGCTCTACCTGGCTGGAGTGGTGATGTTCTTCAGGAAGTGCTCGGAGATACCGCTTTAAAATCTGACGTACAGCCTCCGTCTCTTAGAAATATAAGCTCGGACGGCTTTGGTTCTGCACTCCGAACGCCATCATTAAGAAATCTAGACTTCTTAGAGCGCCCTTTAAACTCAGTTGGGACAATCATTGGGGAGGTTAATTTAGGGCTTGTCTCTGCCGGCCCGTACTTGTTTACCGTTCCGCAGGATGCTGATGAGATCCGCCGGATAAATACGGTGACTGGGGAGATAGAAAAAATACCGGCAAAATATCCGAGGCTAGTAATACCTGCGAGTCCGGTAGATCTATACCGAGACAAATTCAACGGTGGCGCATACGATGAAAAACACGTTTGGATAGTTCCCAGTTGGGCAGCGGTGGCACTTAAAATAAACCCTGACGCATTAGAGGTAGTTGAAACATTCCCCATAAACACTTACGGGGATAATGCCTATAACGGCGCGGTTTTTTCGGGGTCTTCCGGACGGGTATATTTCGTTCCTCATGATTCTCCTGTCCTTAAATGGATCGACACAGAAACCGAAGTTATCGGGGAAACCGATCTTTCTATGATTTCGGGGATTAGCAAGGGAAAACGCTCATTTCTCAGTGGTACTGAAATTAATGGATCTGTATATTTATACCCTAGGTCTTCAACTAAAATAGTTGAAATAGACGCCCTTACCGGCGCGGTAATGGCCAATTACACCCACCCTCTAGCTGGGCAACCAGAGGGGGCCGCAGGCTATTTTCACGGAGGGTCCACGGATGGACGCTATATCTATCTCAACCCTTGGGGTAGTCCTAACATTGTGCGGTTTGACACGCGAACCAAGGCCTTCAAGTCTACGCCTCATAACTTACCAGGTTCTGCGCCTTGGTGTATGTCTTCCGTCTACGTAGATGGCTACATCTACTTTCCTTCTATGAGGGGTAGCGATGCGATACTAATAAATACGGCAACAGGTTCTCAACGGGTGGTACCGAACAACCTACCGGCCGGGGCGTCGGGTGCCATCGCTTACCAAAACGGTAAAATATGGGTCGTTTCAGCACAGGATGATATGATGTATGAAGCCTACGTAAACAATGATAGATTAACAGCCGTAAAAATGTACGCGGGCAAAATGTACGCGGATTCAATAGCGGCAGAATCCATTGAAGTGGTGCGAACAATATCGGATAATGTAAAAACGCCGAATCTAGACTTAAGAGGAGAGGCGTATATCTCTTACGAGTACCTAAGTAAAAATGAACCGGTCACAATCGCGGACACCACCCCAAGCACTGGAGACGGGTTCTTATTTCAAGTAGATGATATCATTGTCGCAGATGGCAACTATCAGCCCACTACCGGAGGAGCTGTTTTTTTTGAAATTAACGGATCTCCTGGAACATGGGATAATGGACGGGTAATTAGCAACGCCTCCGGACCGTCCACTACGGATGGGCTACAAATATTTATGAGCAACGACAGATTAGCTATAAGGTCAAGCGGTGGTATATCAGTTATGCCCACGGGAAACATACCTGCGGGAATTAACCGCGTAGCCATCCGATTTACTAACTCTATTATAACTATGTACGTTAATGGTGTTCAAGTTTTTACAGACACCAAAAACATGACAACTGCAAGTATATTACCTGTAGTTGTCGGGAATATAGGTGATCTCAGCCAACCGCTAAGCGCTGAATTAAGAGAGCTGGTGGTATATGATTACGATCCAGGTAATACGGCTGCTATTGCATACACTAACGCAACTACTGGGGCTTTGTACTCCAGTGCTCGGTACGTTTTCAATCTGACTGAATCAATACTATCTCCTAGTGATTCTAAAATATATGATACTTGTGGGGATTTAGGGCAATTGGGACAAGTGATGGGCCGCAGCGCTTTAGGGCCTAAATGGACGGACGATAATGGGGCTAAAGCTCAGTTCAACACCGCTAGTACAGACGCTAATGGTTTAGCCATCATCACACACACCTTTGGCGTAGTGCCTACGGCCATTACTCCATTAGCCCGAGGGCCAGTTTTCTACCACGTACAAGTAATCTCGAAAAGCGCTACTAATTTCTCGGTAAAAGCATTTAAGGCAGATGGTACGCCAGCTGCTAACGCCTCTTTTGACCTTGAATATATACTAGCTTTTTAATAGACCTTATTGGTTTAAATTTTAGAAAACAATATAATTAAGTCAATAAAATAGAACCGATAAAATACTAACCCATCTACTCGAAGGTGGCGGCGCTACCCTGGCCGCTCGCGGCCTATCGTTCGCCTGGATGCAATGGGTGGCAGCTGGAGGAAGTAAAGAAGGAAATTCTACAGTATGATAAGGAGCTGAAGGAAAAGATCTGGATGCTAACCTCCCAAGACGCGACCGGGGCCGACGTGGCCAGGATAACGGCTCCCGTCGAAATTACTTTGCGCCAGGCTCGAATCCCTTATAACAGGAGGTTTTATGGAACGAGCAATCAGAGCGTAGCGAATCGCTGGTCTGACCTCTACATTCTGACCTCTGGCTCCTAATTCCTGACCTCTAATTTCTGACCTCCAAGCCCAGAGTCGTTACGCATCAGAAAAACAATAGTACTTTGGGAAGAATCTCAAAGCATACGTCAATGGCCTACGGCTATGGAGCCTATCCGCGGGCACAGCGGCTAGGACTCATTTTTTTGTTGTTTGCCCTTCTTTTAATCTGCCTCGTGGCGGTTCGTATCGGTGGTTCAGAACGGACGCCCTCTGACGTGCTGATGGCAGAAGTGGGAAGTTTACGTACTGCTATTTTAGCGGAGGAGCGACGCAATTTCCGTCCGCCGCCAAAGGAGTTTACTTTTGATCCGAATACGGTGACTGCGGCGGGCCTCCAGCTGCTGGGGCTTAGTAGCAAGCAGGCCGCAGGCTGGCTAAAGTTCCGTGGTGCCCGAACGAATGCTTTCCGACGGGCGGAAGACATCGGCAAACTGTACGTATTGAGTGAGGACGACAAGGCGCGTCTGATTCCGCTGGCCAGGGTTTCCGTTTCGGCGTGGAACAATAAGGCCCGCAGGCAGGTGCAAAGTTTTGCTTTTGATCCCAACACCGTCTCTGCACAAGACCTGGGACGACTGGGGCTGAGTGTCAAGCAAGCAGCCGCCTTCATCAATTACCGGAGTAGGGCAAAGTACGGCAGGGCATTCCGTAAGCCGGAGGATATTCGTCGGCTAAAGACGATGAGCGACGAGCAAAAGAACCACCTTATTGCACTGGCCACCATCCCTCCGGAAGAAGAAAAAGTAAAGCCGCCGGCGCAGCGTTTTGCCTTTGATCCCAACACTATATCAATGGATAGTTTTCAGCTGCTGGGCTTCCCGGAGTGGCAGGCTAAATCGCTGATGCGGTACCGGGGTGATCGGGCCATCACCTTTCGGCGACCAACCGATCTGCGGCGGGTTGGAGCGCTGGATTCTTCCCTGCTGGAAGACGTATTGGAACTGGTTCGCATTGCTCCTTCAACTTCCACTGCACCTGCGGCCTCGCCTGAAACTTATTCTTACCAACCAAAATTACCACCTCCCCCACCCGCTTCGTTCGACATCAATGCATCCGATACCACCGCCTGGAGGTCCCTCCCTGGCGTCGGTGCCTACCGCGCTAAACGCATCGTTCGTTTTCGCGACGCACTGGGTGGGTTCTCTTCCATTAAACAGCTGTCTGAAACCCGTGGCCTTCCCGATTCTACCTTCCAGGCGATCAAACAATACCTAGCGCCTGGTAAGATATACCGGCCGCTGGCCATCAACCGCGCCAGGTATGAAGAGCTGAAAAACCATCCTTACATCAGCAGGAACCTCGCCAACTCCATCGTGAAGAACCGGGAAAAATTCGGTCGTTTCAATGGGCCGGAAGATCTTTCTCGGCTACGGCTGATTAATGATAAGAACAAGCCACAGATTTTGCCCTATTTGAGTTTTGAGTAGGGCAACCGGAACTGAATGTGAGGCGTTAGGGCTACGGATGTCGGACTGACATGCTAGGGGGCGCTGTATATAACTTGCGCCTTTTGACCGCCTTCAACGTGCGGCAACGACTACATTACTACAGAACTATATTACTATCCCATGTCCAACCTTTTCTCCTTAATCGGCAATACGCCCCTCGTCGACCTTTCCGACCTTTCCGACAACCCCGCCGTCCAAATCTTCGGCAAACTGGAGGGCCAAAACCCCGGTGGGAGCGTGAAGGACCGCGCGGCCCTGAGCATGATCCTCGGTGCCTGGGAGCGCGGTGACCTTGATGGAAAATCCATCGTGGAAGCCACCAGCGGCAACACCGGAATTGCCATGGCCATGATCGCCGCAAAACTTCACATTCCAATTACCCTCGTGATGCCGGAAAACGCTACCCCCGAACGCATAGGGACCATGCGCGCCTACGGTGCTGAAGTCATCCTAACCCCCGCTGAAAAGACCATAGAATACAGCCGTGAATTGGCGCAACGGATGGAGGACTCCGGCGAAGGCTACGTACAGCTAAACCAGTTCAGTAACGACGACAACTGGAAGGCCCACTACCGCACCACCGGCCCCGAAATATGGAAAGATACCGACGGAGAAATCACCCACTTCGTCTCCAGCATGGGCACTACCGGAACCATCACCGGAACCGGTCGCTACCTGCGCGAACAATCAGACAGTGTACAAATTATCGGTGTTCAGCCAACCGATGGCAGCAAAATTCCCGGTATCCGTCGCTGGAGCCCTGCCTTTCTACCGAAGATTTACGACGCTTCCGTCGTCCATCGGAAGATCGACGTGAGCCAGGATGAAGCAATAAAAACAATGCGGATACTGGCCCGGGAAGCCGGCGTCTTCGCCGGAATGTCTTCCGGAGGCTCCACCGCCGCCGCGCTCCGCCTGGCCGAAGAGCTGGAGGAAGGATTAATTGTGTGCATTATTTGTGACCGGGGGGATCGGTATCTGAGTAGTGGAGCTTATTAAGGTGCTGTACTACCGTCGGTCGCCTGAAGTGATTTTGTGCGCGCGAAGCGAGCACGGCCCTTCTCAAGCGAGGCCAGTAGGGGCGATCCCTTGCGGTCGCCCCTACTGGGCCACGTTTGCCACTACGTTTTCACCTCCTGTGCCCGACAGTAGTATAGCAACGATACTACCCTTGGGAACACGAGGTGAAAACGCTTACCAGTAAGGGCGACCGTAAAGAATCGCCGGGACGGGAAACCGCTAGGGATCGCCAGTACGGGAAACCGCAAAAAATCACCGGGACGGAAACCCGCCAGGGATCGCCAGTACGGGAAACCGCAAAAATCGCCGGTACGGGAAACCGCAAAAAATAAACCGTACGAGAAACCGCAAAAAATCACCGGGACGAGAAACCGCGAAGGGTCGCTGGTACGGGAAACCGTAAAGAATCACCGGGACGGAAACCCGCCAGGGATCGCCAGTACGGGAAACCGCAAAAATCGCCGGTACGGGCGACCGCAAAAAATCGTCGGTACGGGTGACCGGTGGGAAGGCCGTATTTGCTGGCGCGAACACATTTTCACCTCAAGTGGCCAAAGTAGTGTGGCAAAAAATCC
>JAPKCQ010000119.1 GCA_026421165.1 Lewinella sp.
TAGCGGGCGGCGGACACGCGGCTTTTTTCGGATTGGAGCATCTCGTTGAGTTCCCGTTCCAACCCTAGTTCGTCCCCAAAAGCGTCGGCTTCGATGCGGCTGGAAAGGACGGTCGGCTTGGCCGCATCCAGCGGGATAGTGGTATTCTCGTTGAAGATGCCCACGGCAAAGGTGCCGGCCCGGACGGGGTAGTTCAGCTGCGGCTGTTGCACGCCGTTGATGTCGGCGGCGAGTTTGGTCACTTCGAGCTGGGCGTAATCGAACAGCTCGGTCACGTTGACGAAATGGGCGGCGGAGTTTTCCTCGTCCACCCGCACCGCGGCGCCACGCATGCCTTTCAGCAGGGCGTAGGTCAGCAGGCCGTGGCCGTAGTTGCTGGCTTCGTAGCTCACCATGTCGGAGGCACTGCCGGCCAGCAGGTAGGTGCCGGCGCGATCGCTCATCTGGTCCAGCGCCCTGATCTGGGAGCCGTTGAGTTCCTTGCTGGCGGCGGCGATGTCGTCGATGATCTGGCCGGAGTTGCACGCGTCGAAGATGAGGACCTTTTTGTAAGCGGGGCTCTGCTTGAGCCATTCCCGGATCTCGGTGGAAGAGATGGTGGTGTTCCGCCGGACGTCGGCGTTGTCGATATTGGCGCGGCTCGCCTCGTTGGTGAGGTAGTGGAACTGGTCGTTGCCGTCAACCGGGAAGGTCTTGCCGTGGCCGGAGAAGTAGACCAGTACGACGTCCTGCGGTTTGGCTACCCGGCCCAGCTCGGCGAACGCAGCTTCGATGTGCTCCTTGGTCGCGAACGTCCAGGCGATGCCCCGTTCGGCGAGCGTCGCTTCGTTGGCGGAGGTGGTGGTCAGGCAGTGGACGCTGACCTGGCCGTTGGTGTTGAACAGTTCTTTGCCGACCATCTGCGTAGCCTGGCTGAAGGCCACCGCGTCGTGATCGGGGAAACTGAGGTCCAATGATTTGTCGCCGCCCTCGGCGTAGTCGGACGTGCCGATGCAGAGGACGTGCAGGCTCGCTTCGCGGTACTGCTCAACGCTCAACTCCCGCTCCTGCCCTGCTCCTGCAACCGTTCCCCGCACCCGCGCTCCGCGCCCAAATACGTGTTCGATTTCGTAGGCTGGCGACCGCAGGCTTCCGTCCTGATTATACACCCGAAATTCTATGGTGTTATCGTAAAGGAAGCGCCGCTTGTATTCGTCGCGGCCCAGGTCGATATTGATGACCTTGCCGCGGCCGGGGTCCAGGTCCGCTTCCACCTCCGTACCGTTGATGGCCATGCTTACGCGGCCGACGCCACCGCTGCGCGCTTCCACCGTAACCGTGAGCGCTTCACTTTCCGCTGACGATTTATCCACCCGGAGTTTGGGGTAAAGACGCACCGTCTCTAGGCCCCGGACGGACCGCAGCGGCTGATCGGAGAACCCCAGTAATTTTTGCAGCAGGCCGGGCTCGAAGTAACGCCCCTTCATCTGGTCCAGACCGATGATCTCGCTTTCGTCGCCTGCCGTCGGTACGACAAAATAGAGGTAGGGAAGTGCGCCCGGTGAAGCGTCGAAGCGGTTGTTTGGCCCGGCGACTACCCAGTCGTGGTCGTTGAGGAGCATTAGCGTAGCCAGGACCGCCCTGGTTTCCAGATCCCAGATAAGTATGGTTCCGTCGTTAGCCGAGGACACCAGTTTTTTGCCGTCCTGAAAAAACGTGATTCCTAAAACGCCTTCTTGATGTCCGGAGAGGCTGAACTGGTAGTCGCCCTTCCCGTCAAAGACCAGGATGTCCCCCCCGGCGGTGCCGACCGCGACACGCCGTTGGCCGTCGACGGCCGTGCTCCTGAACCGGCTACTGCCCACCTTTTTAAAGTCGGCTTTGTCCCATACAATCCTACGCTGGCTTATTTCCTCTGCCCCTTTCATTTCGATCAGGTTGAAGGCGCAGGCGTGGCTGTAGTCGTCGCTAAGGTTCGCTTTCGTAACGAGCAGGGTTGAGCCATCATTTTCTGACCTTGGCGGATCAACAACCAAGGTCGCTCCCTTAACCTTTTCTACCATGTTACTTTCCGCCCAGTTCCATTTAATGACCTGGTTTACGGGCTGAGTGCTGTTGAACCAACTAACGACGCCCTCGGGTGTCTGGAGTAAAATTTCGGTCCCGCCAGCATTGATCGCCAGGTCGGTGATAACGCGTACGTGGGAAATTAGCTCGAACTCCAGCTGGCCCGAGGCCCGGTCAAAAACGTAAATCCCCCCCGCCATGCTCGGCGAAACGATCATTGTACCATCCGGAGAATAAATGCTACCGGGCAATTTCGGCCAGAAACTTTCGGTGGTTCCGTCTTCCGTAGGGCTGTTGAATTCGAGGTCCCGAAATCTTTTTTCTTCAAGTAGATACTCCCGCCGGTATCCGATCTGGCGATCGCCGCTATCTTCGTCCGACGGCACGGTCACCAGGATCGCATTTGCCGCTGCACTATAATCGCTGATGTCGCTGTAGATAGGAAGATCGACCGTGCCAATCAGCGCGCCGTTTCCCCGAAAGAGCTCATAAGTGGCGGTACCATCCGCTCGTTCCTCTTCCGCCTGATAGCTAAAGTCGGGGTCGGTATCCGGAAGCTCCTCTTCCAGCTTTTGCCCCGTATTTACGTCAATGGTGTACCTGTAATCGGAGGATGGATCGACGTGCTCCGCTCGCGCGAGGCCGGCAGCGTTGATCGGCCCGAAGAACGACCGGGTGTACGCTTTTTCGGACCGCAGCAGCAAGCCCCGCTCCATATTCCAGAAGTGGTAGGTGGTTTCCATGCTGGTGGTCACCAGTTGACCCCGGTAAAACTGCAGGGAGCTTACCATGTCGGTGTGGCCATTAGGGATGCCGAGAACAGGTTCCTGGGCCTGGAGAAAGCCGGTGATCGCGGTGAACACTATCAGCAGGCAGGAACGGCTGAAGTTGGAAAATGAATTAGGGAATTGCACGGGTATGGTCTATTTACTGTGAATTATTCGCCCTCCAACGTTTTGTAACGTCTCCCCTCTCCCCGGGAGAGGCGCTGGGGGAGAGGGTTCTAAGTGTATCGTACTTGTGATCAAACCACTCACTCCACCAAATCATACCGATACAAAAAGGCCTTATACATCCGCTGCACCAGCGCATCCTTTGGGGTCGCCGCCCGTGCTTGGTTCAGTGCTTCCCGGGCAGCCTGCAAGTACTCGTAGTATTCGAATACGGCGGCGGTTTGCAACAGTCGGGCCGTCGGCGAGGCTTGCTGGTAGGCCGGGTCGGAGGTCATTTCGGTAGTGATCTTCTGCTGATCCTCCAAGGGCGTGTAGATCAGGTTGAGGGGCCCGGAATCAACACCCTCCTTGTCGGTAGCCGTTACGCTCCAGCGGTAGTTGTTGCCGGGTTGGAGGCCCACTTGCGGTAGGTTGAGGGTAAGGGAATAGCCGTTCACGCTTTGCTCGTGCACGGTGTCGCCCGTCCGGTCGATGATCCTGAACGTAAACGCCTGCACGCTAACGTCCGGCTTGCGCAGGGTCCAGCGGAAGGTGACCGACGCGCCACTTAGCTTACCGATCAGCGGAGACTGGATGGAAATCTTGCGATCTTTGTTGCCGTTGCCTGATTTCTCCTTCTTGGGCGGTACTCCGGGCGCCTTTCCGTCAGGACCGCCCCCCGAAAAGCCAAAGCCCGTACCAGCAAAATAAGGGTGCAAAGCCGCCTCCAACTGCCTGCCGAAGAGGGTGTTCACGTCACTTTCGCGAAAACCTTCCGACGCCGCCAGTTCCGCCAGATCAACCGTAGTCGGCCCTTCGAGGTAGATGAAGGCATCGTTCATAAAGAGGCCCACGCGGGATCCTTTTTTAAGCTTCAGCGTACCGGCACCGGACAGTTCCTGGCCGACCTCCAGTTTGGTTCTTTTACCACCGTCGGGGGCGTATTTCGCCTTGCCCTCCAGGCTGTAAACCAGGGGCAACTCCTGGGCGGCAAGGCCGTTGAAGTCGGTAAAGAAGAGGAGGCAGAGGAGAATTAAGCAGTAGTGTTTCATTGTGGGTTTTAATTTATGAGTTTAGTAGCGTAGACGATCCAGCGGACGAGCTGGTCGTCGGCGTCAAAGCAGAAGATAACACCCTGCCGGGCGTAGTTTAGGCAGGTTTCCGTGCGGGTCGCGATCACCTTATCGGCGATGCCGTACTGGTCCATTATTTCGGTTCGGGTGGTGCCGATTCCAGCGCCGGTGGCGGTAAGGCCCCGGTAGTTCGATTTCGTGATCTGAAAGGCGGCGTACCGCTCCCCGTCGTCGGCAAAATGTAGGAAGAGCGTATGGTCTTCGTATTCTTTTTTACCGCAGAAGACGGACTTGTCCACTTCCACGTTCACCTCCAGGTCAGTTAGGTTGGTGAGGATATCCTCCAGTTTCGTTCCCTGGATTGTTTCCGTTTCGGAGGTCGCTCTACCGGCAGTCGTGGTCGTGGCGACGGGGCGGTTGCCCAGCACGAGGGCGAGGTTCAGTTCGGCAATCGCCCGGCTTTTGGGCAAGGCGGCGGTGAAGAGGCGCTCCGCGTCGTCGGGGCGTCCGTCCTGTGCAGCCAGGATGCCCTGCACGATCTGGGCGTTGCCGCTCGTTTGCGGTTGCCGGTAGCGGATGGCGGTGCGCTGGGCCTTAGTAGACCAGTATTCCGCGTCGAAAGGTTCTTCGTTCAGCAGGTGGTAGATGGACATATTGAGCGCAGCCACGGCTTCTCTTTCGGTCAGGTTGGTGGCGTTGACCAGGTAGTTGCGTGCCTTTTGCAGCAACGCGGCCCTGGCGGCCTCCTCGTTAGAAGGCAGGCGGGTGGCCAGCTTGTCCAACCGGCTTGTCGCGTCGAGTTCGAGCGGCAGGGCGTAGGGGAATTCGCCGGGTTTCATGTAGTCCAGCAAGGTCAAAAGGGCGCATACTCCGGCGTTGTTGTACACCTCGTAGCTCTGGAAGGCGTTCAGCGCATGCTCGTAGTACTGAAGGGCGGGTTTGTAGGCACCAACCATTGTCAGCAGACCCGCCGTGTGGTAGATGGCGTGGACGCTCTTGAGCTCCTCGGCCGTATTGGTACTGACCTCAATGCGATCCGCCAGCGAAGGATAACCTGGGATACTTTCGGGGAGGCCGTAGGCGGCGTAGGCCCGCTCTAGGAACCGGGGCATCAGGTCGTAAACGTCGTAGCCAGCGGCGATGGCCAGCATTCCGCCCATATAATCGGCCTGGGTTTCCAGTTTTATGCCTTCGGAGAGGCTGGCGATTTCCTCGCTGATGGAGAGTTGTTCGTTCTGGCTCACGAAGCTGCGCGACCAGTCGTGGTTCTCGTAATAGTGGGTCATTTCGTGGGCCAGAACTGCGGCCAGGGCGGCCAGGGAATCCGGCCCGAAGCCGATGCAAACGTCGTAAATCCGTTCTTCCATGCCAATTTCCACCGCTTGGGGGTTCATCCAGGCCATGTATTGCCGGCCGTTGTTCATCACAAAGCGGGGGATCGCCTTGTGCCGGTCTCCCCGGGCGCGTATCAGGTTGGTGAATACTTCGTTCGCGACGCTGAATTTGTAGTTGGTTACGGGCGCGGCCGCAGGTGCAAGGGAGGTCGCGCCCCGATGCGTGACGAAGGCGAAAAGCGAGTCTTGTCCGTTTGCGTATCCCGCAAGCATAAACAGACTTGTGAAGAGCAGGGCGGAAAGACTCGTGGCACTGAAAGAGATTGTCTTGTTCATTTTGAAAGGTGTCTTACTCTTTGGAAGGGTTCGGTTCAATCATTGCTTTAGCGGCCTCCGGATCGTTCATCCGCGCCAGAAAGGCAGCGTAGAACTGCCGGTAAAAGCGGTTGTTGGGGTCGTCGGCCAACAGTTCGACGTAGGCCGTTTGCGCGGCGGCGAAGTAGTTTTCTTCCTCCAGGGCCAGGATGAGGTAGAGCGGCTGCTCCTCCGGTTCCAGGAGTTGATAGGCGCGTTTTTCCCGGATACTCGCCGTTATTTCAGCCGCTCCTTCGGGGGAGTAGTGGAAGGAGACGGGCGGCGAACTCACCACCTCTTCGCCCTGGCTGGCGGTGACACTCAGCTGGTAAGCCGTCCCCGGTTCAAGCGCCAGTTCCGCCGTTGAGATTCTGAGGTGGTTGGTGCGGGTAGTTGCCGCCAACACGGCGGTTTGCTCCTTTACCTTCAGCAGGGTGACCCGGTAGGCCGAGGCTCCTTCCAGGGCGGTCCAGCTCAGGTTAAGGTCCTGGTCTCCGACCTCCCCGCCGAAGTAAAACGGTAGCTGGATCGGGTAATCCCGGTCAGTGAATCCAGCGATACCGGCCTTGGTGTTGGTGATGTGTTTGCGGTGGTATTTCTCTACGTCGTCAGCGCTGCCAGTGTTGGTCATGGAACTGCTAATGAAGTTCCAGAATCGGCTCACGAAAGTGGTGTTCCTGCTATTTTCGGCACGGAGGGCGATGGCGCTCATGTCGACTTCGTCCGGGCCGGAAATCGTTATTTTTTTGCCGTCGGCCACCAGGTTGACCCTCCGGCCCATGTCTACGATGAGTTTACCCTGTGGCGCAAGGCGCAGTCCGGGGAAGACCCGCTGGGTCTGGTTTTGGGTCGACTGGTAGACGATGCCGCCGCTACCGTTGGTAGACAACACGATGATGCTTTGCTGGGCGGTGAGCACTAGGAACGGCAGCAGACACAGGACCAAAACGGAAATACTTGCTTTGTTGATCATAGGTAAGTTGTTTGGTGCGGCGTTCCCTGAGGCGAAACGCGCGCATGGTTTTACGCTGGCATCCGTAACCCTTGATTTGGCGAAGCGGAAAAAGGTTACCTCCCTACCCAAGCTCTTTAACCTTCATTGCACCTGCGGCCCCGCCCAACTACTCTTCCTCCAGTAAAGTCTCGGCGGTCGGAACCATCAGCGGAAGCGGCACCACGGCAGGTTCCACTACCCTTTCCGGCTCGCTGAGCTCTGGTAGCGGCGGAGCAGCTTCCGGATTAGGCTCCGGGGCTGCTGGGTCCGGGGCCGCCCCGGAAAGCCGCCCCAGAAACGGGACGCGCGGCAGTACGAGGCTCTGGTAGATCATGATGAAATCGTAAGCCAGCAGCACGGCGAGTATCCCCACAGCCAGGTCGATCTTTACACGAAAATAATAGAACACGAGGGTGATGAGGAAGAAAAAAACGACGAACTCCAGCAACTGAATACCCCGGGCGATGCCGTGGAAAGACTGGTGAAAACGCCGGTACACCCACCGGAAGAAACGTACGTTGGCGTAACAGATGAGCACCGACAGCAGAAAGGCCAGCCACCTGGGAACGCTGCGGATGTACTGCTCGGAGAGCACCATCTGCAGCACGTTGGCGTGAATGACAATGCCGTACATATCCGGGATGGACTTGGTATCGTAACTGGGATTTATGGGGGTGTAGTGGCGGTCCAGAATGGGGTTGGCCCAGGGATCGTCCGGGGCATAACCGACCAGGACGATGCGATCCTGGCAGGTAGCGCGCACCTCGGCGATCGTCATGGAATCGAGCATCCGGTCGAGGTGATTAAAAATGAAATCCTCGCGGTGGCCGGTGAAGTAAATGTGCTCCACAGGTCGGCCGCGCGCCAGGTATTTTCGCTGCTTCACCTTGTCGTATTTGCCGAGAATGGCCGTGGAGAAGGCCGGTACTTCCCGCCCGCCGATGGTTTCGCGGGGGCTCACCAGCCGGATGGTCCTGGTGGCGTTGCTGGGTAAGTTGCCGTAGCCGAGGGTAGCGTGGTTGCTGAAAAAAGTATCCACCCCGCCGATGCCTTCGAGCCGGTCATCTTCCTTGTTTTCGTCTTCGATGGTGCAGGCCAGGACGACGTTGTCTTTGGCGCGGATGGCTTCGCGCAGGAGCGAATCGGCAACGGTGCCTTCGTTTTTTTGACCGCCGAGGTCAGCAACGGAGTTAAAGTAGAAATCCAGACCGATGACCCGCGCCCCGGCCGCGTTCAGCTTATTGACTAGTTGGGCGATGCGGGTTCGGTCCGGGCGGCCGGAATTAACGATTACGATATTTTCTGCGGGTACCGTACGTTTTTCGCTCAGGTTGGCGTACACGATGTCGGTCACGTCGTATTCCTTGAATCCGTTGTTGAAGGGGTCCAAGTAATGCAGGTTGAGCCGTACCAGGTTGAGCATCCAGATGAACACCAGGATGGCCACGGTAATAATAATGCTATGTGGGTCGGGTAACCTGCGGGTCATTCGGCAAATAGGTAGGTTGTAAAAGTACCGAAAAGTACGCCAAAAACCGATAACCCTGCCTTTATCATCCATTGCTCCCGGTGAGCCGTACCAACAAGTATTCTGAAAGGCCTATTTTCAAGAAAAATTAAAACCACCCGACCCATGCGAAATTTCATTCTCTGCCTTACGCTGTTCTCGTGCTGCACGACGGCTGCGGCTCAGGTAACCCACGTGTATTACGATGCCTTTCACGACAGCACGCGCTACGAGCAAAATGGCCGCATCATCGACCAGCCCCTGATGAAAAAGGGAAGCCGGATCGTGGTCCACGTCACCAACTACAACGACTATCTGTACGAACTCACGGTAGCTACCCAGGAGGAGAATTACTCCGTTCCCGCCGGCGGACCGGGAGAACTCCTCGGTGCCGGTGCCGGTGGGCTTGACATCCTGCAGAACATCCTCGGCTCCGGCGGTGGCGGCGGCGGAAACCTGCTGACCAACCTGCTGCCCGGCGGCGACGGTTTCGGCTTCGGTGCCGAAAGAACGGAGACCGCAGGCCTCTCGCGGGAAGCCAAAAACCAGGTTGCCCAGCTGGAACTGAACCTCAAAGAAATGAAAACCCTCGAAGCCGAAATCGCCGATCGGGACCAGTACCTCCAGACGTTGCTCCAGCGGAAACGGCTCGATGCGTTTATGCAAACCGAGGTTATCAAACTCCGTAACGACGCTTCCCTGGCCCCGAACACCAGCCGCAAGCTCATGCTGGAATACCTAGAAAACCTGCTCGAAATAGATGGGAACGCGGAGTACAAGCTGGACGACCTGCTGAAGCAGGCCAACGCCCGCGGCAACTTCCTGGAAGGCGTCAAGAACTACGAGACGGACGCCAACCGCCTGGCCGCCAAAGCCCGTGAAATAAGCTTCCTCGCCGGATCCCTGCGGCAATATCAGCTCCCCGAGCAATCCTTCCTGGAACTGGACAACACCTTGGCCTCCATCGACGTACGCACCGGCGAACTCCAGGCCAAAGTCGCTGAACTCAACGAGCAAGCACCCGTACTCCTGGAAGAAAGTATGCAAGAACTGGCTACGACGCGCTACCTCTACGAGGAACTCAAAGACCATAAATTCGAGCGGCAACTGACGGTTTACCCCGAAGGCGACGTAACCACCCTGCGCATCACCCTGACGCCGAAGGGCGAGCAAAACCAGAATTTGCCGGTATTGACGGCCAGCCCGATCAAGGTCAACTCTTTCGGCGGCCTCCAGATCAACGCCAGCGTGGGCATCAGCTTCGCCAGCTACTTCGACGCGCCCAAGGACTACCTGGTCCTTGACGGCAAACTGTTCGGAGACGAGTTGGACGCCTTCGCGCCGATCGTTACCTCCTACATTCACTTTTACGGCCAGAGCAAGGGCAATGTCTCGCTGGCGGGCACGCTGGGTCTCGGGCTCGGCCTAGGCGGCAACGGCAGCGGTGCCGGACTGAGCAACTATTTCCTCGGCCCGAGCCTCATCATTGGTAAGGGGCAGCGCATCGTACTTACCTCCGGCCTGATGGGTGGCAAGGCGGACCGCCTGGCCCGTGGTCTGCGTGAAGGAGATATGTATTCAGAACAAACCATCCCGCTGAAGTCGGTTTACGAGTTGGGGTTCTTTGTGGGGGTTTCGTTTAATGTTTTGGGAAAGTAAGAGGTATGAGTGTAGTTTACCCTCCTAGGATTGTGGTCGCTTTTTAGTTGGAGGCGGGCGGCGGCGTTGGAGATAAACCCTAGGTAATATTGGGCATCGTAAAGGACCAGGTTAGTTGCTTCGGTGACCAGCGGATGGAGTTGCAGGAGGGCGTCTTCGATGTCGTCCGGGGTCGTCATGAAATTGAGATCGCCGTAAGACAGGTCATCAAGGCGTAGGCGAGCCGATAGGCTCGTTATGGGCTCGGCGATGGTATCTGGATCGGTGACGTTGATGGCCAGGTAAAGGGCGTCCATGCTTCAGGGGTTTAGCGGTGCACTTGTCAGCTTGGGTTAAGCTGCTCGATAATAGCACACTACCCCACCCACCCACGACGAAGCTTTAGCGGCCGTAGAGCACGCTGTCGACATCTATAACAACGAAAGACCACACCGATCCGTCGATATGATGACCCCGGCAGAAGCCCATAAAAAGACCGGCCCGATTAAAAAGAGGTGGCGGACAAATAGCTGGCGCCGAAAATCTGCGGAAAAACGTCGAAAATCTCAACATAATCTGATTACGGAACCTGTAGAGCTATTCTAGTGTATAACCCTCTCCGGTTCATAAGTAAGCTGTGGAACTACCTTGCTCTTTCAACTTCCATCGTACCTGCGTCTGCGCCTTCCTCCGCTACAGTAAGCGGCACAAGACTCTTACTTAAGCGTAAGGTGAAGAACCATTACCGCTCATTTCGCTTTTCCTAAAAAAACATATGAATATGATCTTCCGCCTACTCCCCTTCCTGCTTTATCTTGCTATTTTCACCAGCTGCACCGCCCAACAAGGCAAATCGCCGAAAGGAGAAAGCTCCCCCTACACTTTGAAAACACCCTCCCCGAACGGTACCGGTAAGTATTACATGGGCCGGGAGATCAGCTACGTGATGGGTCACCTCGCCGCCGATTGGTTGGAGCGGCCGGAGCGCGAACAGGAGGAAAACGTCAGTCAAGCCATTGAAAATATGGGCATCCAATCCAACGAGCGAATTGCGGATATTGGGGCCGGCTCCGGCTACTATACCTTTAGAATGGCCCGTAAAGTCCCGCAGGGGAAGGTCTTTGCCGTAGACCTCCAACTCGAAATGCTGGATATTATGAAGCAAAGGATCGAACGGGAGGACATCGAGAATGTAGAATTGATACGGGGCAGTGAAACCAGTCCGAAACTGGAAGTAAACTCTGTCGACCTAGTCACGATGGTTGACGTGTACCACGAGCTTTCTCATCCTCGGGAAACAATGCAGAACATTGTCAGTGCCTTGAGGCCGGGTGGGCGCTTCGTCCTGCTGGAATACCGCATGGAAGACTCCACGGTGCCCATCAAGCGCCTACATAAGATGTCGGAAGAACAGGCCGTACGGGAGATGGAATCTGTCGGTTTACGGCTGCGGGAGAATATGGGTAACCTTCCTTGGCAACATTTTATGGTCTTCGTAAAGGAATAGATAGCGTGCTGGATATGTCAGTGGTTTGTTGGTGAATCACTGGAAAGAAATGGCTAAGTGGCTTGTGACTTACCTTATCTGAAAGATAGAAGAATTTCCCTGCCACCACCACTTTGGAATAAACCGCGTTTGAAGGTGGACAAAACGGAAGGGAACTACCAACAATCTTTTCGGGCGGAAGATCACGCCATCTACTTTAAATTGTTGAGTAAAGAGCTCAACCAAGCGAGTTCCAGTATTTATTTTTTAGGCTATCCCCCTAGTTCAGAATACACCGGTCAGGAGGCAATCATCATGAATGATTATTACGATGGACATTTAAGGCTGATCGCTGGAGAAACAAATTAGGTAAACATCCATCGCTTCATTCTTGACTCCTACACTATTCAAGATGATTTTTTGGATTATCTTGAAATTCTGTTTAAATTTAACGTCACAAATTCTACCCCTCGATTCAGGTTGTTTGTCTCCAATGAAGTCATTCCGTTGGACTCTGACTTGGTCTTAATTGATCCTGACACAGCAGCCGCTTCATCGATATCCT
>JAPKCQ010000436.1 GCA_026421165.1 Lewinella sp.
CGGGGTAAAGGTGCGGCTATCGTACTATTGTCAGGGGGGTATGAGCGCTCATCTGACGGGCCTATATCGGCCAATTACTTGATTCATGAGGCTGCTTGGAGCTAGGGTGGAAAGCGTTTATAATTTACAATTCAGGGGGTACAGTGTATAATTACCTTGTAGCACGCGCGATACGTGTGACGGTAAGTTTTCAATTGTAAATTCTGATGCCCGTAAGGTTCTGTACGGCGTCCCTTAACGCTGAGGTGTTACCCCGAAGGCGCACTTCCCTTTTCCCTGGTCAAACGATAAGTGGATGGCAGCTGGTCAAACTCTTGCTGAAAACTTTTCCGAAAGTACTTAGCGTCTTTGAAGCCTACTTCGAAGGCAATTTGCCCGATTGGCGTTTGGGGTTCGGACAACAAACGCTCTGCGGCCCGCCGTAACCTTACGCCCCGGATAAACGCAGAGATCGACAAACCCGTCAACGACTTGATTTTGCGAAAAAGGGTTGACCTACTCATAAATAGCTCGTGCGCCAAAACGTCTCCTCTCAGGTTTTCTTCTTCTAGCCGTTCAAAAACTAAGGCCGTTAGCTTACGCAGGAATTCCTCTTCAGGGTCAGCCGTCTCTGATAATTCCCCCGGCTCAAAACGAAGTTGATTACGGTAGTACTTGCGTAGCTTTTCGCGGTTGCTCAGTAGGCTGCTGAGGCGAGCGCGTAACACATCTGAGCTAAAAGGCTTGGTAATGTAGTCATCAGCCCCTTCTCTTAATCCATTTACCTGAAAAACGGTACTGGTACGGGCGGTTAGCAACAAGACGGGAATGTGAGAAGTCCCAACTTCCATTTTCAGGTGTTTGCACAACTCAATGCCGTCCATCTTCGGCATCATTACGTCGCTCACCACAATATCCGGTATTTGCTGACGGGCCATGGCCAGGGCTACTTCGCCGTCTCCGGCGGTGATCACCCGGTACATTCCGTTGAGCTGCCCTTGAAGATAAGTCAGGATTTCAGTGTTGTCGTCTACCAGTAAGAGGGTGGGTAGGTCCTCGGTGGTGTTAACCACCGCAGCCAGTGGAACTTCCCCTGTGTAGTGCCGTTGATCATCGTGGCCCTTAAAATCAGCTAATATCTCTTCGTCGCCCAAGTGCTCCCGGCCGGAGGGTAACTGTACCTGGAAAACAGCGCCTCCTTTTGCCCCGTCCACTAGGCTGATTTTTCCATGGTGCAGTTCAACAATCCGTTTGGAGAATGCCAGGCCAATGCCGCTACTGATCGGTAGTGTAACATCATCATGGTGTAACTGTACAAAGCGGTTAAATACTTTCGTGCGGTCTTCCTTCGGGATTCCAGGACCATCATCTGCCACGGAGAAACATAATCCTTCACCGACGGGAGAAAGGGTGAAAACTACTTCCTTCTCACAGAATTTAAAGGCATTACTCAGTAGGTTACAGATCACAATTTCCAACTTATCCCGGTCGTAGTAGAATTCACTGAATTGTCCCTTACTGGTAAAGTGATAATTCAATTTCCGACTATCCGCTAAAGGTTGAAAAGACCGGTAAATTTCCCGGGCGAAGGCTTCAAAATCTCCAGGTGCAGTTTTGAGTTGTAGTTGGCCACTTTCAGACTTGCGAAAGTCCAATAGTTGGTTAACAAGATTGAGCAAACGGGATGCGCTGCGGTGCACTCCGGAGATGACGTCGTGGGTATGGGTCATCAGTCTACGGTCTCCCAGCAAGTCAGTTAGCGGGCTCAGAATCAAGGTCAGCGGCGTTCTTAACTCGTGGCTGATGTTGGTAAAAAAGGTAAGCTTCGCCTCCGTCAGTTCTCGTTCTTTCTGTTCTGCCAGTTCTGCAAGCTCGGTGCGGGAAGTGAGCTCCAGTCTGGCCATGGCACTTCGTCGCACCAGGTAGAGTATTAGGCCAGCCGATAGCGCGTATAGGAGATAAGCGAGGGTCGATCGCCAGGGCGGAGGCGGGATTCGTAAACCCAGGACAACGGGTTCACTCCAGTTTATGCGGTCCCGGCTACCCCGTAGTTCCAGGTCATAAGTGCCGAAGCGCAGGCCCGTAAACGTTAGGCTACCAAATTCCGGCACCTCGATCCATTCCTCGCTTAGCCCCCGCAGGCGATACTGACTGGTCACCGTCTCGGTCCCTAGATAATCGGTGGTGGCGTAAGCTAGGGAGAAGCTGGAATGCTGGTAAGAGAGCTCTAATTCATTGACGCCACAGATCACCGTGGGCAGTGGTGTTTCTCCCGTGACCTCTCCTCCTACTTTGATTCGCTTACCGTCGATGTCAAGACTCGTGAGCACCAGAACGGGGGCAGGGCGGTTGGTACTAATGGCGGTAGGATCAAAATAAACCAAGCCGTTGGTCCCGCCAAAGTACAGAATCCCCTGTTCGTCAATGGCCGTGGCATCGATGTTGAATTGTCCTGCGGTTATCCCATCTGATACTCCAAAGGACAGGATATATCCCGTTTGCGGATCAAGGCGAAAGAGCCCTCGGGAGGTACTTCCCCAAAAGAAGCCATTGTGATCGATATTGATGGCCGTGACAAAATCACCCGGTAAGCCTTCCGCAGCAGTGTACGTTTTGACTGGAATCAACTGCCCCTCGTCGGTAATTTTCATCCGTTCCAGCCCGGCAGGGGTCGCTACCCAGAGCTCTTTTTTCCACACCAACAGGTCATGGCATATCGGACTGGACAAGCGATCACTTCCGATCATCTCTGGCGGGAACAATTCTTTGCTCTCAAGGTCGATACGGTGCACGCCGGCATAGCTGCCGACCCAGAGGTTCTTCGTGTCCTCTGCAAAAGAGCGAATGCGCGAGTTGGCCATT
>JAPKCQ010000008.1 GCA_026421165.1 Lewinella sp.
TACCGCCGCGCCTCTCCCGTTGGTACGCCAGTTATGGTTGACGATTTCCTGCAGCCAGGAAACCTTCAGGTAGCGGCAGGATTTATTGTTTACGGCACCTCTACCATGATGGTCTATACTACTGGAAACGGGGTGAATGGTTTTACCCTCAACCCTGCCATCGGTACGTACTACCTATCTCATCCTGACATCCAAGTGCCTAAAACGGGTAATATTTATAGTGTTAATGAAGGAGGCTACGTCCACTTCCCCCAGGGTGTAAAGAACTACATTAAGTACGTTCAGATGGAAGAAGGGGACCGCCCTTACACCAGCCGCTACGTAGGTAGTATGGTGGCCGACGTGTGGCGCACCATTCTACTTGGCGGCATCTACTTCTACCCGCCCAGCACGGGGAAGCCCGACGGCAAGCTGCGCTTGCTTTACGAATGTAACCCCTTAGCCTTCCTTCTGGAACAGGCTGGTGGTATGGCCACCGATGGCTACCAACGAATCTTGGATATTAAGCCTACTGACATTCACCAACGGATGCCATTCTTCGGCGGGAGTAAGAATATGGTGGAAAATGCCATGACCTTTATGAAAGAGTAAGATTTGGTAGAAAGGTGGTTAAGGGACTCGGTATAAATAGCTTACGGCTTGTGACCGCCTTATTTTTCCCTCACCAAATTTAAAAATCATTTCCGTAACTGAGGCTATGCAAAGGATTTGTAAATTTAGTGGTGAAGGGAGTTCTTCGTCGTGCTCCGGCCTGACAACCATATTGCTTATTTTGGGGATGATCTTTAGGGGGTTCGGGGTGCCTTCTTATAAAAAGCCGTAGAGCGAAATGCCTTACCTTAGCCCATCTACCCAAAACCACTCCGCCAGTGCCCAAAACCGATCTAAAGAAGAGAATTACTGCAGCAGCCAAAGCCGGCCTCTCCAACGCCATCGCCAACCGCCGCCACCTACACACCAACCCCGAACTAAGCTTTGAGGAACACAACACCCAGCGCTATATCGCCGGGCAGTTGGACGGGCTGGGTATCCCGTACCGCGAAGTCGCCGGCACCGGCCTGGTTGCTGAAATACAAGGCGGACAGGGCACCGGCCCCACCGTAGCCCTGCGTGCAGACATCGACGCCCTGCCAATCACCGAAGCCAACGACGTGCCTTATCGCTCCCAAAACGAAGGGGTGATGCACGCCTGCGGCCACGATGTACACACCAGCAGCTTACTCGCCACGGCGGGAATCCTAGCCGGGGTAAAAGACCACTTCGCAGGAACGGTCCGCCTGCTCTTCCAGCCGGGAGAAGAGAAACTGCCCGGTGGGGCGACGCTGATGATCCGCGACGGAGCCTTAAAGGATCCGGTACCGGCGGCCATCTTCGGGCAGCACGTCCACCCGCCGCTGGAAGCGGGGAAAGTGGGGTTTCGTCCGGGGATCTACATGGCCAGTACCGACGAGCTTTACCTGACGGTGAAGGGTAGGGGAGGCCACGGCGCTATGCCTCACAATGCCGTCGATCCCATTGTTGTCACTTCTCACATCATAACGGCCATTCAGCAACTCATCAGCAGGAACACCGACCCGACACTGCCAGCCGTGATTACCTTCGGCCACATCGCCTCCGACGGTGGAGCGACCAACGTCATTCCCAACGCCGTAAGACTGAAAGGGACGATGCGCACCCTCGACGAAGCCTGGCGCAAAGAACTTCACCTCCGGCTCGATAAGCTTGTGACCGGTATGGCCGCCGCTATGGGCGCTACCGCCGAGCTTACCATTGGCCATGGCTACCCCTTCCTGAAGAACGATGAGGTGCTTACCCGCCACGCTTTTGAAGACGCCCGCCGTTTTCTCGGCGAAGACCGCGTCGTCGAGCTTCCCATCCGGATGACCGGTGAGGACTTTGCCTTTTACACCCATCACTTGCCCGCTTGTTTTTACCGCCTTGGCGTCGGTAGCCCAGCCCTAGGCGGTCAACGGCCAGTGCATACGGATACCTTTGATATTGATGAGGCTTGTTTGGAGACGGGTAGTGGGTTGATGGCCTGGTTGGCGGTTAGCTCAACTCGCCTTTAAGCGTCCCCTGCACCTGCGGCCGCGCCCACCTGATTATCTTTGCGCACAATTAAGAATGCCATGAGTGAAAGAAAAACCCGCGCAAAAAAATCCTACGGTCAGCACTTCCTGACCAACGAGCACTATGCCCACCAGATCGCTCATGCGCTGGAGCTGACGGGCCAGTACGACCATGTGCTGGAAGTTGGGCCGGGCCAAGGGATGCTGACCAAGCACTTACTGGAACGTAAAAAAGACTTCGAACTCACCGTCAGCGAGGCCGATAAGGATATGATCGCCCACCTGGAAGCGCACTTTCCTGAGCTCTCCGATCGCATTGTACCAGGTGATTTTCTAAAGGCCGACCTGGACGAAATATTCGCCGGAAAATCTTTCGGCCTGATCGGCAACTATCCTTATAACATCAGTAGCCAGATCATGATCAAGATGCTGGACAACTACCAGCGAATTCCCGAAATGGTGGGTATGTTCCAGAAGGAGGTGGCCGACCGGGTGATTGCGGGCAACGGCTCAAAAGTCTACGGAGTTATTGGCGTTTTGGTGCAGTGTCGCTACACTCCTTCGCTGGTGCTTAACGTCAGCCCGGGCAACTTTAATCCGCCGCCACGGGTGGACAGCGCGGTCATTCGCCTCGTTCGCCGCGACGAGCCGCTGGTGCCCGACGAGCTGTACGGCCGCTTCAAGCACATCGTAAAATCTGCCTTCGGGATGCGCCGGAAAATGCTACGCAATAGCCTCAAATCTGCTTTTGAGGATGATCAGCTCACCGGTGAATTCTTTCAGCGGCGCCCAGAGCAGGTTTCTCTCGAAGATTTTGTAGCGCTAACCTTACTCGACTATAATGAAAAAGATACAGATTCGTGAGGCATTGATTTCGGAGATGATTGCCGTAGCTGATATGGTCCCGGAGCTTGGAGCAACGCCACGGGAGGACGCCTACCGGGAAACGATAGGGGATAAGCCTCAACTGTTTTTGCTCGCGGAAGTGGACGGCAAACCTGCGGGTTTTAAAGTCGGCTATGAACTAGACGGGTTCTGGTTCAGCTGGCTTGGCGGTGTGCATCCTGGTTTTCGCCGCATGGGAATTGCCAGGGCTTTAGCGGATAGGCAGGATGAATGGGCGCGAAACCAGGGTTATTCGCACATAACTTTCAAGACGATAAACCGGCTGCGGGGAATGCTGAAATTTGGCATTGACCGGGGCTTCAATATCATCAAAATCGATAAAGAGCCAGGAAAGCCGGAAGAGGTGGAGTACCGGATTTGGCTGCGGAGGGAATTGTAATTACTCTTCATAAATCTCAATATCCTCAATCAGAAACTCTAGCACTGTGTGCGCGGGCACGAGCGTATCTCCCCGAGGATTTACCAAGCCGTCGGCACCGTAGGCGAGGGCGCTGGGGCTTAGGATGCGGATGCTGCCGCCCGGCTTCACGTTCAGCAGGGCGAAGTTCCAGGCGGGGATGAGTCCGCCGACGAAAAAGCGGAGTGGCTTGTTCCTTTTTCGGCTGTTGTCGAACTCGGTGCCATCCAGGAAATTGCCTCGGTAGTGGGCGGAGACGATGTCGCCCACTGCCAGGTTTCCATATTCACCGGGCTTAAGAATTTCGTAGAAATAGCCTTCGGGGGCGGCCACTACGTCGTAGTTCTGGTCGATGGCGCGGTTGATAATGGCGTTGCGTTCGCGTCCGGCGCGGTCGTCCGTAGGCGCGAGTTCCATGATTAAACGCTCCTCGATGGCAGACGTCATGGCAGCGTCTTTTTGGGGCGCGGCCGCAGGTACAGTGGAGGAATCGTTGCAGGCAAAGAGGGTTAGGAGGAGTAGAACCGTGATGATGAACCTAGGCATAGAGATTGGTATTTTCGCAAATATAACGGCGCTTACTTCCGGTAGGGTTCTGGAAGGATGTTTTGCTTAACGAGGGGTGGACCGCAGGTCTACCCGGAATCCTCGGGAACAGGTTAAAGCTTTTAAAACAAGCCATCCGCCTCCGCAAAGATTAGAAGTAAATCTGCCTCCCGCTTTGGCTTGAGCTTCTCTGCCTTCATGAATTTTTTGAGTGCCGAAGGGTGGCCGAGGTCTTCGGCCAGGTTTTTCGGAGTTAGCTTAAGGGTGACGAACTCGCCGTCCACCATAGCATAGTGAAGAGATTTGGCACTGAAGCGACGCAGCTTGAGGGTTTGCCCTGGTTTTTCGACGACTTTCTCGTCGTTGATCACATTATAAATCTGGGTGGCGATGATGTTCTCGCCCTGGAAGATGACCCGGGCGTAGCTTTTGCGGAATTTCATGTTTATACCGCGGGCGTAGATGTGATTGGCTCCTTCGGGCTGGACTACTTCCACGCGCAGGAAATTATTACCGTTTAACTCTCGTAACACACCTTCGTGGTAAAACTCAAACTGGCTGGAGAAGCCGTTGTAGTTGGCGCTGTCAAGGGGGTAGGGATGCATCGCTGCGTCGAAGAGTTGAACCTGGCCGAAGTCTTTATAGCGGTAAGGTGTTCCCCTTACGCCTGGGTATCGCTTAGTGTCTACCGTCCGGCTAGCTCTGAGGAGGTAGTTGAAGTCTCCTGCTATTTCTGTGGCGCTCCGTTCGTCATTTGGAGCCGGTTTATAATCCTGGGCTGATAGGGAAAGCCAGCAACATACCATAAAGAGGGAGAGTATCGTTTTCAGGGTCATAGTTCACTTATTGAATCTGTAAATTTACGTTATGAGACGCTTGCTCCCCATAATAACGCTTTCGATCCTGTTTTTGTACGCCTGTGGCGACGGATTAGAAATGAAGGAAGAAACCGACGCCCTTGGCTTTCGCCTGGAATATAAGCTTGATCCCGAAACGGGGTTGAAGCAGGGAGTTCAGCGCCAGTTCGACCCCCAGGGCCGGCTTACCATGGCAGAAAACTATCTCGACGGTATGCTGGAAGGCAAGCGCCGCATCTACACTCCCGAAGGCAAGGTAATCGTTGAGGAGAACTATAAAGCCGACGAATTTGATGGCGACTACATCACTTACGATTCCACTGGCGTAATTTCCGGAAAGGGGCAGTACCTCGACGGGGCCATGAACCGCGCCTGGTACCGATTTTACCCGAACGGCAAGGTGAAAGAGGCCGTCACTTTTGTCGATAATTCCGAAAGCGGACCCTTCCGGGAATGGTACGAAAGCGGCCAACCTAAAGCCAGCGGCGCGTACATCAACGGCGATAATGAACACGGTAACCTTCACCTCTACGCTGAATCTGGCGAGCTGGAGCGGGTTCTGAATTGTAATGAAGGGGCCTGCACTACGGTCTGGACCTCGGACTCTACGGGCGCCGTGCCGCAGGGAGTGGACATGACTATGCCGGATATATTGGTCAAGTAGCCAGGCCATAGAGCTCGACAGTCGAGTTGAGCTAACACCCTTTCTTTGCTTCTCAACTTTCCAAGCACCCGCGCACCGTCGCCCCCAAAAGCATAACTGTAAGCCTCCCGACATCCGATCAGAGCCACGTTTGACCGCTAAGTATCGTCTAACCGTCGTACCTTGCCTCCCACGATGAAAAACTATCTTTTCCTCTTAATTTTTGCCTGTTCGTCCGTCCTGAGTGCTCAGGTTGGCGGCATCTCCGCCTACGAATTTCTCAACCTGCCCAACTCGGCTACCGTTGCCGGAATGGGAGGGCACCACATTGCCCTGATGGACGATGACCTGAGTCTGGCCACCCGTAACCCCAGCTTGCTTAACCCGCTGATGCACCAACGCGCAGCCATCAGCCACGCCTTTCATCCGGCCGGTATCAGCAACAGCTCACTCGCCTACGGACACCATAGCGACAAACTCAAACTCACCTTCCAGGGAGGTCTCCAGTACGCCAGCTACGGCGGAGACCTGGTGCGGCGCGACAATACCGGACGGGACATTGGTACTTTTTCCGCTTCCGATTTCGCCCTGCACGCCGGCGTAGCCCGCTCCTTCGATAACCGGCTGAGCATTGGTGCCAACCTCAAAGTGGTTTCTTCCCAACTGGCCGGCTACAACAGCATTGGCCTAGGCATGGATCTCGCCGTTCATTATAAAGATACTTCTGGCCTCTTCGGCATCACTTTTCTGGCCCGTAATGCCGGTCGTCAGATCAGTAAGTACGACGACGCGAGCGGGTTTGAACCACTGCCCTTCGAGCTTCAGATCGGTATCAATAAACAACTGCGCTACCTGCCTTTCCGTTTCAGCGTTATTTACCGTTACCTCGACCGTTGGAACGTGTTGTTCGACGATCCGGACACCGAAAACGAATCCATCTTCCTGGCCTTCGGAGAAGAAGAAACACAGCGGGGCCCCGGCGCCGTCTTGGTCGATAACCTGGCCCGCCACATCGTACTCAACGGCGAACTGATGATCGGTAAAAACAGAAACCTTCGCCTTCGGGTCGGCTACAACCATGGTCTGCGCCGCGAACTAAGCCTTACCGACTTTCGCAGCGGTGCCGGCTACACCTTCGGCTTTGCTTTCCGTACGAAACGCTTTTCCGTTGCTTACGGACGGACGACTTACCACCTTGGTGGTGGCGTTAACCAACTTGGGCTTGATTTTGGCCTGGGGAAGAGGTAAGTTAGATCGTTGTACTACTGTCGGGCACGTGCAGTAGAAACGTGGCTCAGCACGGGCTGCCTGCATCAGTCAGGATTATCCACTTTCTGAAAGTCCGCCAACATTCCCCGCGTAGTATCATTCATCCGTGCCTGAAAGAAGGCTGACCAGCCAAGGAGTAAGCCGTTGAGGCCAAGTGCCTGCCGCGCCCACCGCCAAAGGTTAAAGGTATCGGTGTGCTTCACGATTTTGCCGTCCTTGATGATAAACTCGGCGTGGACTTCGTTGACGACCATTCTTCTTCTCGGGCCGTAGTTGTAGCGTGCCATCCAGTTGGCAGAGGCTTTTTCTCCGTTGGCCTGGACATCGCCGAAGGAGACTTCGGTTGCTCCGCCACCCCGGGCCATCAGCATCCGCCACATGTCGTGGGCGTCTTTGCCTTCGAGGCGGCCGAAGGCGGGATCTTCGAAAACTACGTCGGGGGCGTAGCAGGCTGCCATGCCTTTAGGGTCTTGGTTGGCGAAGGCTTGGTAGAAGGTGGTGATGATTTCGGTATTTGTCATAACATAATTTTGGGGTAAGGTAAGTACTCGGGCAGAATTAGGCTGACCAACTCCGAAGTAAAACTTCCGCAGTACTTAAAGCCCGCACGCTAAGCAAGTCTTTAACCTGGTGCCGGCAGCTGGTCCCCGCTGCCACCACTACTGTCTCCTTTGATAAATCCCGCAGGTGGCGCAGCAAGGATTCTTCGGCGATGGTTTTGCTCAGTTCGTAGTGCTCAGCTTCGTAGCCGAAGGAACCGGCCATACCGCAGCAGCCGCTGTCGAGCAGCCTGACGTTGAAGTTGGCGGGCAGGGAAAGCGCGGCGGCACATTTAGAGGCATCTCCCAGTGCTTTTTCGTGGCAGTGGACGTGGAGTACCAGATCGACGGTCTCGGGGCCGAAATCTTCCGGCCCCAGCCGTCCGGCACTGAACTCGCGGTATAGGAATTCGTCGAGGGTAAAAGTGTGTTTAGCAATTTCGTGGGCCTTTTTGGCCATGTCGCCGCGCAGCAATTTTGGGTATTCATCGCGGAAGCTCAGGATAGCGCTCGGTTCGATACCGACGAGTGGCTTGTCGGTAGATACCAAGGGAGCGAAGGTGTCAACGTTTTTAGCTGCTCGGTCCTTTGCTTCCATTAGTAAGCCCTTGCTGAGGTGGGCGCGGCCGCTGGTGGCGTGTTTTGGCCAGTTTATTTGGTAGCCTAGTTTTTCGAGAAGTTGGATGGTGGCTTCACCAACTTGCACGTCCTGGAGGTTGGTAAATTCATCGCCGAAGAGGTTTAACTCGTTGGCTGATTCTTGCGTAGCCTGGCCTGGCCGGCGAGCGTGCCACGACCGTAAACTCTGGGCTGGAAACTCGGGTAGGCTGCGTTCCGAGGCGATGCCCACAAGGCGCTTCATAAGCGGGCCGGCTAGTTGGAGACCAAGGTTGGCAAGTCTTGGAACCCGCCCACCGATTCCGTACAACACCTCATTGGCAGCAATAAGCCGCGTACGGAGCGATCGTTTACCGCGTTGATGAAGGTATTCCGCCTTCAGGTTAGTCATGTCCACCGAGCTGGGGCATTCTGAGGTGCAGGCTTTACAGCTCAGACAGAGGTCTAGTGCCTCGTGGAGCGCGGGGTGGGCGAACGGATCGTCGTGCTGGTTACGGGTAAGGACTTCCCGCAGGGTGTTGGCGCGGCCGCGGGTGCTGTGTTGTTCTGAATGCAGGGCGCGGTAAGAGGGGCACATCGCTCCGCCGGAAAGCTTACGACAATCTCCTGAGCCATTGCATTTCTCTGCTGCGCGGAGAAAGCCGCCGTCGGAACTCCAGTCGAGCAGGGTAGGGTAGTCTGGCGTTGCTGCATCGGCCTCATAGCGCAGGCCTTCGTTCATGGGTGGCGCTTCCACGATTTTGCCTGGGTTGAGGAGGTTGTCGGGGTCGAAGGCGTGCTTGAGGTCAACGAGCATCTGGTAGACCTCGGGCCCGAGCATATCGGGAAGGAACGGCGCCCGCACCCGCCCGTCGCCATGCTCTCCGCTGAGGCTGCCGCGGTATTTTTTCACCAGGGCGGCCACGTCGCGGGTGATGTTGAAGAAGTCTTCTCTGCCAGCCGTTGTTTTGAGGTTCAGTACTGGCCGCAGGTGAATCTCTCCGGCGCCGGCGTGGGCATAATACACGGGGTTTTGCTGGTAGAGGTGCATGAGCGCTTCTACTTCGTTGATGTAGTCTGCGAGGTCTTCGATGGCGACGGCGGTGTCTTCGATGCAGGCGACGGCTTTGGCGTCTCCGATTATGTTGCCGAGGATGCCGAGGCCGGCGGAACGGAGGTTCCAGGCCTGGTCCGAACGCTCCGCTCCCAATAGCATTGTGGTGGCGGTCATCGTCCCCGCCAATGATGGTTCGGTGCTTAGTTTAGCGTCCATTTTGCTGGCCAGCTTGGCTGCTGCTTCGTTGGTTTTTGCTCGGAATTCGACGAGGAGCAGGGCGCGTGGGTCTTCCCAAACGAAGTCTGCGTTTTTGGCCTGTTCGGGGTTGGTGCGGGCGAGGCGGAGGATGGTGTCGTCCATCAGCTCACACATGAACGGTTGGTGGCGCATGGCGACCTGGGTGGCACGCATGGCGGCGTCGATGGTTTTGAAGTGGACGGCAGCAACGGCCCTGCCCTGCGGTGGAAGCGGCAGGATGTTGAGCTTCAGGCGGGTGGTGAAGGCGAGTGTTCCTTCGGAGCCAGCGAGGAGTGGTAGCAGGTTATAGTTGGGCCCATTTTGGCTCGCCAGCAGGTCCAATGCGTAGCCGGTATTGCGGCGGCTGACGGTTTCTTTCGGAAAAGCGTACTTGATGCGCCGACGATTATCTTCATCCCCGAGCAAATTAGCAAGGTGGGATTGGATGCGGATGAGCCGACCGTCTGGTTTTTGCGCTTTTAAAACCTTCCCCTGCACCTGCGTTCCCGCCTCTAAATCATGCACGGAGGCATCAGCCAATACTATCCGTGCGCCGCGCACATGCTCCCGCGTAGAACCTACCGTGATGCTGGTACTACCGCAGCTATTGTTGCCAAACATTCCGCCCAGCGTGCACCGGTTTGCCGTGCTGGTGTTGGGTCCGAACCAGTAGCCGAGCGGGGCTAAAGCCGCGTTGAGCTGGTCGCGGATCACCCCCGGCTCTACCACGACGTAGTTTTCCTGAATGTTGATCTCCAAAATTTTAGTCAGGTACTTGCTAACGTCCACCACCAATCCTGCTCCGATGGCCTGGCCCGCAAGGCTGGTGCCGCCAGCCCGTGGTGTTACGGCAATTTTGTGCTTTGCGGCAAAGCGAATACAAGCCACGACGTCCGCCTCCGAACGTGGGAAAGCGACGGCCAACGGCAGCTCCCGGTACACGCTGGCGTCGGTGGCATAGAGGATGCGGTGGGCTTCGTCGGTTTGGAGCTTGCCGGACAATGCGGCAGCCAGATCGGCCCAGGGAGGAGAAATTAGTAGCATACAAGAACAGGCTTATTCGGGCTGTACCTATCCATTACAAAAGGCTTTACTGTACGGACAGTGTGTCTGAAAGAATAGACGGAACGGTGATAACTGGAGAGATCGGATGGGTGATATTGTAATGCACCGTTGCGGCTACGAAGGCGAAGACCGCAACGATAAGGCCGAAAAGGAAGACGTTATAGCAAACGCGCAGAAACTGATATTTTTTGGCGAGCACGACGCCGAGGTAGTATAGGTCGCGCGTCATCGAGGAGTAGAGAAAGTCTTCATCCCTGATCATTTCCATCATGCCGTAATGAAAATCATCGATCGGCATATTGTAGAAATTACCGAAGAAAAGGAGGTTACTGCGGCGTGCCTTGATGTCTTCCATGCTGCTTTTGCCCTCCGTCACTTTCGGCCGCGTAGCCTGGATGGCGTAGAACAGAGAACCGAGGCAAACACCAACGAGGATGACGGTAGGCATGACCAGGTGGGGATTCTTGTCGAGGCTCGGAAAGAGGTTCGCCGCCGAAATACTGAGGATGATGGCGTTGACCGAGAGCATGATGTTGGCCTTGTTATCGGCAATGCTGCTCAGGTTTACGTGGGTGCGGTAGGTGGCCCGGTACATGGTCTCTACGCCACGGCCCGGTTTAAAATCGGGTTCTTTTTTTTGCCCCGCTTTTGCCACTGCTTTCTTAAGCTTTTTAAGCTTTTTTTTACGCTGTTTCGCGTCTTCTAACTCTTCGAGGTTGGTGGGCGTCTGGTCGGGGAAAAGGGCCTTTTTCCGTTTGTAAAGTTGCTTTACGTGTTTGCTCTTGCGTTCGCCGAACATTTCGCGTGCGGCCTCGGTGTGGTATTCATGGTTGAGCATGAATTCGAGTTCGAAATCGATCCACTCCTGATCGGACATGATCATATTGCGGGTGATGGCAAATTCCTGACGGACCCGGCCGCAACGGTCCCAGTAACTTAGGTCACCGAGGTGGCTGAGGTCGGCGTCGGCTACGATTTCTTCCAGGAAAGTGCGGGGTTGCTGGGGCATTCTGGTTGCTCGGATACAGCCGGCAATATTGTTGATAAGGTCCTTGTTGGTTACTCCCTGAGAGGCAAGCCAGTCGGTCGCGTTATGTACGCCCCGCTCTTCGTGATCTTCCCAGCCCTGCGCGTAGCCCGTATCATGAAACCAGGCGGCGAGGACGATGGCCAGGCGGTCGTCTTTGCTTACTTCGTAATGGTCGGCTAATTCCTTTGCCGCTTCCACGACCGCACAGGTGTGCTGGAAGTTGTGGTAAACGAAATGGGGCTTGATCTCGTCCTGGATGTATTTCTCCGTGTGTGCCTCTACGTCTTTAAGCAGGGTATCGGTTTCTGCGACTTTATTCATGTTGAGGTGCAAGTTAAGAATATAGATTGATAGCTATGACAGATTGATATATTAAGTAGGTAAGCCGCACTGGCGAAGCGAGCATCTACAATATCCCGTGCGGTAGCTTTTCTCAGTCTACCTTCTATTCATCTATTAAAGCTTCTGCTCCACCTCAAGCAAATCTTCTTCCCGGACGGAAGGGAACCACTTAACGATTTGCTCTCGGGCTTGCGCGCGAACGTCGTCGTTAATGTAAGCGGCCACCAGCACGAGGCAGAGGCCTAGGAAGCCGATATCGTCGGTGTATCCAATAATTGGGGTAAGGTCAGGGAGCACATCAAGCGGGTTGATGAGGTAGCCGAGAACGCCGACGATGGAGCGTTTGGCCCAGGCTGGGGTTTCCTGGCGCCTGAAGGCGTAATAAAGTAGCAAAGCGGAGTAGACCGTCTTAACGCCAGCAGCGGAAGCGAAGCGGCGGAGCTTGCCCCAAAAGGCAGATTCGCTAAAAAAGCGTCGGTATTTGTTTAGTTTTGTCATCCTTACCGTAGTTTGGTTGGACTAAGATAACGTCTGAGGTGTCAGTTTAGGTTCATACGGCGTTCGGCGAGCTTTATCTTCTAGTAGTTGACGAAGGGCGTACTCGGAGCTAGGGTTCCTCGATTTTTGTTGTACTATGACCTAACTTAGCCCCCGTATTCAAACCAAACCGGCTACTCTATGCGTCTTCACGTTACGGCTTTCATCTTACGCTTTCTCACTTCATTGTTTTTACTTGGCGTGGCTTTTGCCTGCGTACCACCTTCCGAAAACGAAGAGGTAGAAGGTGTAATCGTAGACTTAAACGATCCGGTCAGCCGTCTGATCTACGAGCATCAGAACGCGCGCAACGCCGATAGCCTACTGGTGTACCTAAGCCACGACAACGCCAGCTACCGCTACCTGGCCACTCGTGCTTTTGGCAGCTTTCCGAATATGACCGATGCGGCTGTCGATGCCCTGTCGGCACAACTTGGTTGCCGCAATGAACTGATCCGCGAGGCGGCTGCTTATGCCCTTGGCCAGTCCGGCCTTGCCCGCGCGGCAGACACGCTGACAGCGGCTTTTGATGCTGATGGCATGTACCGCGCTTTTAACGCCGAACTGCTTGCCGCTGTGGGCAAAACAGGAGACAGCAAGCTGCAAGGCAATATCAGTAAAATAACAACCTATAAAACTTCGGATACCTTGCTCGTGGCTGGTCAGGCTTGGAGCTTGTACTATTTTGCCCGTAGGAAAATTCAGTCTCCGGCCGGAGACCAGCGGATGCTCGACCTGATTCAGGACAATTCTGCCCCGATCGAGGCGCGTCGCCCAGCAGCATTCTTTCTCCAGCGCTTCAAGGTAACGGCGGACTCCGCTACGAACCGGGGCCTGCGGGAGTTGTTGCGAACGAATACCGACCCTGATATCCTGATGGGCGTGGTCCGTACCATCGGTAGACAAGAGGAGCCCGCTGGCCGGGTGGCACTGTTACGTGCTTTAAGACGTCAGACGGACTGGCGGGTACGCACTGAGATAATCCGTGCGCTTTCCGCTTTTGACTACGCAAGCGTCCGGGAACCAATAGTTGGAAGCTTGAAGGATGATCACCCGTTGGTTCGCCGTACTGCCGCTGAATTTCTGCGCGATAATGGTTTGGATACTGACGCCACCTTCTACCGCCAGCTTGCCCGTGACTCTACTCAGAATGACGTTCGGTACGTTCTCTACGCGGCGGCTCAGCGGCACCTGCCGCTGTACTTTGCCGATTACCGGGGCTTCCTCAACTATGACTTACAGCAGGCCTACGCGAAAACAACCAATGCCTACCAGCTAGCTGACATTCTCAGCGCCCTGGCGGAATACCCCTGGAACTATCGTAATGTTTACGAGCTCTATCAGAAGACCGATAAGCCCGCCGTCCGCAGTGCTGCCGCAGAAGCCCTCCGTACCATTAGTAACCGGGAAGATTTCAATATTTTCTTCAAGAAAAGCAGCCGAAGAGTTCGCTATGATTTGTCTATCTACTTTCGTGAAATGATTTACAGTACAGAGGTGGGGCCTGCTTACGCTGCTGCAAGTGCGCTGCAAGATCAAGCAGATGTTTATCGCCCTTTTTATACCGAGCTTGACTGGATGAATACTGCCCTGCTTGGCTTTCAACTTCCACGTGATATTGAGGGCTACCGTGCGGTAGATGGTGCCCGTTCCGCCCTCGCCGGAGAGCAGGCTCCGACGCCCTTTGTCGCTGATGGTCCCGCGAAAACCATTGATTGGAACATCATCGGGACCGACGCTGGCCAGGAAGTAAGTATTCGCCTTCCCGGAGGCCGGGTGGTATTGAGACTGTGGCCAGACATGGCTCCGGCAACGGTCTCCAGCTTTCTTGAATTGGTGAAAGCTGAATACTATAACGGTAAAGTATTTCACCGCGTAGCACCTAATTTTGTTGCCCAGGGTGGCGGGCCGCTGGGAGATGGCTACGGTAGCGAAGAGTTCCGTTTGCGGACGGAGACGCCAGGTGCCCGTTGGGACCGCCCCGGCCTTATCGGGATGGCCAGCGCAGGTAAGGATACCGAAGGTGTTCAGTTCTTCATTACCCACCGGGCAGCGCCGCATTTAGACGGCGGCTATACCATTTTTGGGGAAGTCGTCGAAGGGCAAAAGGTGCTGGATGGCGTTACCATTGGGACGGTTATTGAGCGGGTGGAACTTAGATAGTAATGTAGCCGTTACCGCATGCGATAGGCGTTTTATTGCTGGTCCATTAAACAGACACTACATCAAGACGCGGCTAAGGGGGTACCGGAACGGTTTCCCGGAAGAGGTAGAATGTGATTCAAAAATAAGGCCGCTCCACCAGTGGTGAAGCGGCCCGGGGGAAACCACTTAGAGAAAACTCTTTGTTTACAATCTGTCAAGATTAAACCGCTCAACAATATCCATAAGCTTATCGGCCAATTGGCGGTCTGAGCTGTAGGAGGTTTTGGCGAGTGCGGCGACCCATTGTTGGTAGTTGACGGCGTTGTCGGCTAGTTCGGGGAAGCGTTTGTTGACGACCTCGGAGTGGGCGCGCCAGTTCATCCAGGCGTTTTCGAAGTAGCGGCCTGAGGTGATGGTGCCGAAGTGATTGTTATCACGTTTGGCGGAGGTGCCCTGTCCAGCGTCGCTATTAAGAATGGCGAGCGCCATGGCTGCAGGAGCCGGAATATTGAATTTTTGCTCCTCTCCCTGAGCGACCTTCTCGAAGCGGTTGACGTAGGCACGGACCTGGGCTGCGTCGAGGTTGTTCACGTCCCAGGCTGTGTTTGTAGTGGCGGTGCTTATTTGTTTGTTACTGACGGGCATGCCGCTTATACTTGCGGTAGAGGTGCTGCTAGAGGTCTGCCCATCACCTTTTACGGCGGAGTGGCGGCCATCACTTTTACCGATGGCGAAGCCTTCTTTGCCTACGCTGAGGGTGAAATCTACCTGCTTTTGCGTGAAGATGAAGGCAGCGATTGCCATCAGGCCGAGGCGAAACCAACTGAGGCGGAAGTGTTGCATCCATACCGGCGGGATGTATTCTGTCTGGCCAGCTTTATGACGCAGGGAGGTGAACAGTTGGCTGATGCGGGCCAGAAGGCGGCGCCAGAGGAGATTCCAGTCGATAGATATGGCGTTATTGTTGCCACGGCGTGGTGCCGGAGTGGAGGAAGGAGAAGGCATAACACTTTACTTTTTTGCAACTTACCACTGATTGTAGTGGCGGTTACAAAAGTAAGTTATTTTGTTTGTTTATTCAAGTTCTTTTATCTTTTGTTTTAAATTTGAAAAGGCCCATTAAAAAGTTGCGCCATTTCCCCAGTGGGAAACAGCGCAACAAGAACAAATATGAATAGTAGGTGGGAATGGGTTAAGGGAAGGATGAATTCTAGACGATTTGGTCATCGGGGTAAGTGTCCGATAAGGTGCTTTCTGTGTTGTTGATACCGTACTTGGGGCTATTCCCATAGTTGTTGGTATCCACATCGCTGTCTTTGATGTACCAGTAAAGGAGTACGAAGAGACCGATGCCGGTAAGGCCGATCAGTTGCCACCATCCGCTGCGGTTTACGTCGTGTAGGCGGCGGGTAGATACGGCCAGGGAAGGAATGAAAAATGCTATTTTTAGCATGTTTTCAAGGACTTCGTTTCCGAATATAGTCTGATCCCAGAAGGAGGCGATACTGCTAAACACAACGGTCACTAGTACGAAACCCCAGAACTCAGCACGGCGGCTACGGCCATGGAGTTTGAAGCTATTGTTGAGGGTAAGGATGAAGTCTTTCCAGATCATGAGGTGGGGTTATTTATTATTGATAGTGCAAATATGAGCCCCGCGGGAACGGGTACAAAGTTTGATCGACGAGAGCAAGGCGGTAGACGACGAGTTGGAGCGTTAGACGTTAGACCCTGAAGTTTCAATAAACAGATGGGGTATAAATTGAGGCTTAGAAAAACTTTGCTCCTTAAAGGCGTTCTTTGCACCTGCGTTAGCGCCCACTAAGTAGTAGCCGCGAAGCGAAATGAAAGACCCATAACGCGCGGTAGCCTTAACGACCTAAAAGTCTAACGAACCAACGGTCTAACTTCTAACTTCTAAAGGTCTAATCATGTCAGACATCGTTACCTCCAAATTTTCCAGTTCGCACGCCCAGATCGAGCAGGCACCCAAGAGCGACCGTCCCGAATTTGCGTTCATCGGCCGCTCCAACGTGGGCAAAAGTAGCCTGATCAACATGCTTTGTCGCCGCAAGGAAATGGCCCGCACCTCCGGCACCCCCGGCAAGACCCAGTTGATTAACCTATTCATGATCAACGAAAGTTGGTACCTGACTGATCTGCCGGGCTACGGCTACGCCAAGCGCAGCAAGAAGACCCGCGCTAAATGGGAACGCCGCACCGAAGACTACTTCAGCAACCGCCACCAGATGCTCTGCGCCATGGTGCTTATCGACTCCAACGTACCACCGCAAGATATCGATCTCGACTTCATCAACTGGCTCGGCGAGCATGGCGCACCCTTAGTGGTCATATTCACCAAAACCGACCGTAAGAAGTCCCGCGACGGTGGCTCTGTGGAGGAGTTCAAAGCCAAACTTCTTGAAACCTGGGCCGAACTTCCTAAGATTTTCATCACTAGCGCATTAAAGGAAACCGGCCGGCAGGAACTGATTGACTTTATGGAGGAGGCGCTTGAGGATGTGCCCTGGCCGTTTAACCAGGTTAAGTAGTAGGATAGACCGTTAGAAGTTAGCGCGATTGCCCTGAACGTTAGGCTCTCTGGTTATTGGTTCTTACCGCTATTAAGTTATCTTGCGGCTGGCCCTGCATAAATGACGCCTTAACAGACTAACTATGTCCTTACTGGATGCTCCTTACCGTTTCAATAGTCTGCAGAAAAGCCTGCTGGCCATTGCCGGTCTGATGCTCTTCCTCGCCGCTTGGTGGCTGCTGGCCGAACAGCTGTCGGTGCAGGCGCCCGTAGGTTATGCGAACTCCCGAATGCCGTCGAGCCTGAGTACTGACCCGGACTCCATCTCTCTGCGCAACGAGCTTATCCTTAAAGACTCCATCGCATTTGCCGATGCCCGGGATTTCAAAAAGGTCTATCCGTTGCTCGCACCGCCGCTGAAGGTCTTCGGCGCTTTTCCAGGCCTGGTCAGTCCGCCAGACGGATCGATCAACAAAAGCCTGATTACTCACGCCCGCGTATCTGTTTGGCGTAACCTTCAGGGCTACTTCTGGGCGGTATTCTTAGCCTTGTTAATAGGCATACCGATTGCGATTAGCCCAATTGCCAAGGCTATGTTCAGCCGCCAGATTGATACTCTGCGCTACGTGCCGCTTACTGCTTTGACGCCTTTGTTTCTGATCCTCTTTCGTCCGGAATCTTCCGAAGCCATGAAGGTCAGCTTTCTCGCCTTTGGTATTCTTGTTTACTTGCTCCCGGTTGTAATGCAACGTTTGTGGGAAACAGAAGACGTGTACCTGAAGACGGCTTATACCCTTGGTGCTTCGGACTGGCAGCTCGTCAAATCGGTCTACGTCCCCGCCGTACTTAGCAAACTCATCGATGACATCCGGGTGTTAACGGCCATTAGCTGGACCTATATCATCATTGCGGAAGTGTACTACCGGGACGATGGCCTCGGCTCGCTGTCTTATATTCTCGGCCGCCAGGGTAACGTCGCTGGTGTATTTGCGGTACTGATCACCATCGTCATCATCGGCTATTTTCAGGACCAACTCTTCGCCTACATGAACCGCCGGCTTTTTCCTTACCGGGATGTGAAGTCCGTTACCCCTGGCCTGAAGGAAACGCGAACTGGCTTTCTCATCATCCTCGGGGTGGTGATGGCTTACCTGCTGGTTACCGCATTTACGGGTAGCATCCCGATTGTCGGCCTGATCGTCGGGGTGATCGTCGTCGCTGCCGTGCTGATGATCATTTACGGGGAGGTACGTTTACGGACTGCTAAACCTGAGCCCACCACCTGACCCCTGAGGGGGCGAATCGTTTTAACTCCGGACGCAGCATCGAGCGGAGCCCGGGGATAACCCAGAACCATGCCAAACTTCGAAGACACTAAGTACGAAAATATCATTGAGCTCCGCAACGTAAGCCAGAGCTACGATGGCGGTAACAACTGGATCATCAAAGGATTCGACTTCCTCGTGGAAGACAAGCCTGCTCAGGGTCAGTTCGTCGTCATCCTCGGCGCGTCCGGGGCGGGCAAGAGTACCGTTCTGCGCTATATTGCCGGCCTCCAGCGCCCCACCGAAGGCACCGTACTCGTGAAAGGTAAGCCGGTTGATGAAGCTCCCCGCGTAGGTATGGTCTTCCAGCAATACTCCAGTCTGCCGTGGCGGACGGTACTGGAGAACGTTGCCCTGCCACTGGAATACCAAGGCGTGGACCCGAAGGAGCGCGAATCTCGCGCCCTGGAAATGATCGAACTGGTCGGTCTAGCCGGTCATGAGCAAAAGTTTGCGCAGTACCCCACACTTTCCGGTGGCCAGCTGCAGCGCATTGCCATCGCCCGCAGTCTCATCGCTAACCCCGATATCCTGTTGATGGACGAACCCTTCGGCGCACTAGACATCAATACCCGTCTCCAGATGCAGGACCTACTGATGGATATATGGCACCGCATTCACCCAACCATTGTCTTCGTTACCCACGACATTCCCGAAGCCGTCTATCTGGCCGACGATATCTATATGATGAAGCCTGCACCGAGCCGCTTTACCGAGCACGTGCACGTTGATTTACCGCTTAACCGGGACCGGGAGACTAAGCGTACGCAGAAGTACATCGATCTGGTACGGTTGGTGGAAGACAAAATGATTGCGATCACCAGCAGTCAAACAGTCATATAGTCGCTACCGCCTCTCCCGCTACGCTGTCGGTTAATTGATAGTTGTTTTTTTGAACTGCCGCTTACTTGGTATAGTAAGCCGTAGCCGTAGGTGCAGAGAAAAGGGTTAAAGCCCGCCGGTAAGCCCTAGATGTCAGACCTCCGACCAACTTTGCCTGTTTTACGGTGGAGATGAGGGTAAGTTTTACCCACAGTTGCCTTCGCGCAAATTACCTTTGCCTCGAATCTAGCAAACATTCGGGATTTGATTTTTGACCATCGCTTATTTCCAAACTGGCAACGCATACAACGTTGGCCATTCAGGAATCAAGAATCGAGAATCGAGAATTAAATGTCGAGAATCCTAACGCTCCAGCCACATGAGGAACTTCTTCCTTTTTTCCCTTCTTTTTCTTTCCACCTTACTCTCCGCTCAGTCTGCAATAATCCGCGGTAACATCTTTGATGGGGATACTGGCGAGCCTATTGCTTTCGGTACCGTACAGTTACTCGGCCCCGACGGACTAAACAAGGGTGCTAATACGGACATCGATGGGTTTTACACCTTCGGTAACCTGCCAGTCGGCGACTTCAAGCTGATCGCTACTTACATTGGTTACGACAGCATCGCGTTTGACATCAACATCGCCGTGGTGAACGAGATTGAGTACAAGCGAATCAATATGAAGTCCGGCGGCATAAAGCTGGAAACCGTAAGTGTAAGCGCGCGGCGTGAGCAGGCTCGGTCCGACGTGGCGGTGTCCAAGGTAACCTTCAGCGGCGAGCAGATCATGTCTCTACCCGCTACGGGTGGTGAGCCGGATATTGCGCAGTACCTGACCGTTCTTCCCGGTGTAGTTAGCACGGGCGACCAGGGCGGCCAGCTCTACATCCGTGGTGGTAGCCCGGTGCAGAATAAGCTGCTGCTGGACGGAATGACGATTTACAACCCCTTCCACTCCATCGGTTTGTTTTCCGTTTTCGAGACGGAGGCTATCCGTTCGGCTGATGTGTACACTGGTGGCTTCAACGCCCAGTACGGTGGCCGGGTCTCCGCCATCGTAGACATCAAAACGCGCGAAGGCAATAAGACTGACTTTGGCGGCCTGATCTCCGCCAGTCCCTTCCAGGCGAAGGTTCTGCTGGAAGGACCGATCAAAAAACTGGATCCTAACACTGGCGGCAGCATCAGTTTCTTGCTTACTGGCAAGCGCAGCCTTCTGGCGGAGACGAGCAAGAGCCTTTACGGTTACGCTGTACAGGACAACTTCTTTAACCTCAGCGATACGGCTTCTGTGCGGGGAGAAGACATTGGCCTGCCTTATAACTACCAGGATCTTTACGGTAAGATCAGTATGGTGGGCGGCAACGGTTCTAAGCTCAACCTTTTCGGCTTCAACTTCAGCGACGACTTCGCAGTGCCTAACTTGGCAAGATTACAATGGACTAATAACGGCGGCGGTGCCAGTTTCAACATCGTACCGCCCAGCAGCAACGTCGTGATCGACGGTGTGGTGAGTGCTTCCGTATACGATGTGGCGCTGCAGGAACAGTCCGGTGATCCGCGAAGTAGCCAGATTTCTAACTACACGGCCCAGTTAACCTTTACTTATTTTGGTGGGGATACGGAACTGGCTTACGGTTTCGATTTCAACGCACTGAACACCAAGTTTTCCTTCGTCAACCCGCTCAACATTACTTTCAGTCAAGCAGATTTCACCTCGGAGCTGAACGCTTTCGCCAAGTACAAGCGGAAGATTGGAAAACTGATCATTGAGCCAGGTTTCCGGGTTCAGTACTACGCTACTCAGAGCGCCATTTCCCTGGAGCCACGGCTGGGGTTAAAACTCAACGCCACCGATAAGCTTCGCATCAAAGCAGCGGGTGGTCTTTACAGCCAGAACCTGATTTCCACTCAGAACGACCTAGATATTGTCAACTTCTTCAACGGTTTTCTCGTCGGTCCTGATCGTCAGTTGTTTGAATCAGACGGCGTAACGCCCACCAGCGATAATCTGCAGAAAGCCGTCCATGCTATCTTTGGCGTCGAGTACGACGTCAATGAAAGGCTCACGCTAAACGTGGAAGGTTATTACAAAGGCTTCAACCGCCTGATCGAGTTGAACCGCAACAAGCTTCGCGCCAGTGATCCCGACTTCGTCACCATTGAGGGCCTTGCTTACGGTGGAGACATCTCTGCCGAATACCGTTACGGTCGTATCCTGCTGGCCGGCAACTACAGCCTCGGCTACGTTACCCGCACGGATGCCGTTTCTGAATACCCAACGAGCTTTGATCGCCGCCACAACATCAACGCTTACGGTACCTACGTTTTTGGAAGAGACAACGCCTTTGAGTTTGGCTTCCGCTACAACTTTGGCTCGGCCTTCCCCTTCACCCAAACGCAAGGCTTTATCGAGGAGCCTGACCTGAGCTCCCGCCCGGTACTGCCCAGCATCTTTACCGGTAACGGAGCCCTGGGTGTATTGCTTAGCCCCGACCGTAACGGCGGTCGCCTGAGCGACTTCCACCGTCTGGACCTGAGCCTGAAGCGCGAGTTCGAATTCGGAGGAAATGCCCGTATGGAAGTAACGGCCAGCGTTACCAACAGCTACAACCGTGAGAACATTTTCTATGTGGATCGGGTCAGTAATGAGCGGGTTAATCAGTTGCCTATTCTTCCTTCTTTGGGAGCTACTTTTTACTGGTAGGCTTCTCTGCACGTTTACAGTCACTACCGGATAAGGTTTCGGCCATTTTGAAGAGCATGGCGCGCACAGGTGTAATGGTATGCGATAGGGTTTTGTAAAACAGAACCAACTAATTCTACTAATAGCTGCATCTACTTTCGTATGAAAGTAGATTACCTCATTTGCATCTTACTATTTCCCTGTATTGTCTTTGCCCAAAAGCCACAGACAGTTTTACTCGACCTTAATTTTGATGAAGTTGCTGATGACGGGCAGTCACCAGCCTCCTGGCGCTGTAGTACTAAGGGGTACTCGTTGAAATTGGACGCTAATACTACTTACACGGGTGAATACGCCTTATTAATGGAGGCAGGAGAGGCGCCGGAAGCCGAGTTTGGTAACACGATGAAAAGCTTCCCCGCCAGCCTGGTGGCCGGAAAGCGGATTACCTACAGTGCCATGATCAAATCTGCTGAAGTCGCCGACGGCTACGCAGGGATATGGTGGAGGGCTGAAGGGGATATCGACGTGTTATCTTTTGGCAGTAGTAAGTCGCAGTTCGATCCATCCGGATTAGACTGGGCCCAACACTCAATCACGCTGGACATACCGGAGGAGGCGGAAAGGGTTTACTTCGGAATGATCCTTAGGGGCGGTGGGAAAGCATGGTTCGACGATCAGGTCGTCACGATTGACGGCGAGCCGTATGAAGAAGAGGTAGAGGCTTTTCACCCGCTTACCGCCGATCAACGGACGTACCTCCAGGACCGAATCATTCCATTGCACAGCTACGACCCGGAAGACGCCCGAACCGACGACCTTGCCGCATTGATGAAGCTTATTGGTCCGGCAAGCGTGGTAGGACTGGGGGAGTCTACCCACGGATCGAGCGCTATTTTTCAGCTGAAACACCGGATTTACAAGTACTTGGTGAGGCAAGCTGGGTTTACCCAATTCAGCATCGAGGCAAACCTCCCCGAGGCGTATGCCACCAATGGTTTTATCCGTGAGGGTAAGGGTGAAGCATCCGATTACCTGCGGAGTATGCAATTCTGGACTTGGTATACCGAAGAGGTAGCGGAATTATTGACCTGGATGAAGAGCTATAACGAAACTCAGGGAATGCCACTGTATTTTTCAGGGTTTGATATGCAGCACTTTGAGGGGCCGGCGGCGGAACTCCATAAATTACTCCCGCCCTCCGATACCGCTCTTCTGGGGAAAATTGTTGATGAACTGGACTTCGCCCAAACACAGGCCCGGGAGGGTAGACAGCGCCATAAATCGTTTTCTCCGCTGCAGCACGAATGGCTGGCTACTAAAATTGGGCATCTTCGCTCCCGTCTCCCCGATTTGCTCCCCGATGCACAAAAGCTTGACTGGGGGATGGTGAACCTACGGTTATTGGAACAATACCTGACGCTAGATTACGAAACCAGAGATAAGTACATGGCCGAAAATGTGCAGCATATCCGCCAACAAGGTCCTGGTGGAAAAATGGTTCTATGGGCACACAATGGCCACATTGAGCAAACTGGAGGGCACCTGGGCCAACACTTGGATGAAGCGCTGGGCGAGGACTATCTCTCCATCGGCTTTGCCTTTTATGACGGAAAGTACTCTGCCGTCGGCTCGGATGGCTTAACTACCTATCCTGCTCAAACGGCGCCATTGGGTACCTACGAATATCTTTTCCATGAATTGGATGCCCCCATCTTCGCATTGGACCTTCGGCAGTTAGATCGGAACGAGCCACTGCTAGGAGACTTGGCCAGGAAAATGGATTTTCGGGCCATCGGCTCCACCAAACGACAGCAAGAGTTCGCACCGACATCTCTGCTGGATGATTTTGATATTTTGATTTTTATTGATCGTACTGAAGCTACGCGCTTGTTGAGGTAGGGAGAAGGCGGGGCCGCAGGTGCAAGGTGGGGTGATTTAAGCGCAGTCGGCCCATGAGCAAAGAGGTGCTCTTAAGCTGAACTCGGGAACTCTTCGTACTTTCGCCTTTAAGGGGCGGTAAGTAAATAACGCGACAATCACTTGTTCTTGATCAGCGTAGCTATTATTTATACTTCCTAAGCGAATTACCGATTCCCGACTTACTGTATGGCAAAAAGAAAAGCGAAAAACCCGAACCAGCTCGGTCTCAAAATGGGACTGAACGACGAACGCATCCCGAAACTTTTCGGTTTGCTCTTGCTCTTTATTGCTGTCTATCTCTTTGTCGCTTTTACCTCCTACCTCTTTACCTGGAAGGTAGACCAGGACCGGGTGCTGCGCTTCAGCTGGAAGCTGCTACTGAACGACGGGCCTACGGTAGACAACTGGCTGGGCCGGCTGGGTGCTTTCCTTTCCAACTTCTACATGTACTTTCTTTTCGGGCTGCCGAGCTTTGGAATTGTATACCTGCTTTGGCAACTGGGGATGAACCGCCTGCGGCGTCAGAGCATCAAACCGATGGGCGCATTGTTCGTGAAGGTTATGCTGGCTGTTGTCGGTTTTGCGGTGCTGCTGGAGTTTACGATTGGTAAGGTCTGGCAATTTCCGGTGGGTGGTGCGGTTGGCCAATACCTCGTAAGTCACCTGACCGGTGTGCTGGGGAGCTTCGGCGTTATCCTGTTATTGGTTGCGTTGTTTGGTTTGTACCTAGTGTTTGAGGCGCGGATTGATTTCAACGGCTCACCGCGGCAGATTGGTAATGACATCCGGGACCACTTTTCCGAGCGGATTCGCTTTCGGGGAAAGGAGCGGCCTGAACGCTTCGAACCGAAGATTAAGGCGGATTTCACCGAGCCTCAAAAACCTTCCACTGAACCTGCGTTAGCGCCTAGAAACAAGCCGAGCATATCCCTAAGCCCGGGAGATGGCTCCGATTTTGAAGTCGATGGCCCAGCTACGCTTTCCGAGAAAGGCATTGAACAAGTGCCTGGCGAGCAAACCGAGTTGCCACTTGAAGCAGTTGGTGATCTCACCCTCGTAAGCCACGACCCTCTGGCCGCCGGCGACGCTAACCTAACGATTATTGACGGCGATGAAGGGATCGACACCAGCCTGGCCGTAACCGCTGAAAACGAGGACCACTCTGAGCCTTACGACCCGACCCTAGACCTGCCGAACTACGTACCGCCACACGCTGCTTTGCTGCGGGAGCTTGAATCTGGTAAAGCTGAAGTTGATCGATCTGAACTGGAAGCAAACAAAGACCAGATCATCGAGACTTTATTAAACTACAAGATCGAGATAACGAAGATCCGCGCCACCATCGGGCCAACGGTAACACTGTACGAAATTGTACCCGCGCCCGGTGTCCGGATCTCCAAGATCAAGAACCTGGAAGACGACATTGCCCTGAGCCTTGCCGCCCTCGGTATCCGGATCATCGCGCCGATCCCAGGTCGTGGTACCATCGGTATTGAAGTACCGAATAAGAATCCGCAAATGGTCTCCATGCGCGAGGTGATCGAGAGCGAGAAGTTCCGCACGGCGAAGATGGACTTACCGCTGGCCTTGGGTAAAACGATTAAGAACGAAGTGCTTGTTGCTGACCTTGCCAAAATGCCTCACCTTCTGGTGGCCGGCGCAACGGGCCAGGGTAAATCGGTAGGTATCAACTCGATCATCATGTCGCTGCTCTATAAAAAGCACCCCAGCCAGGTGAAGCTGGTGATGATTGACCCGAAAAAGGTGGAACTCTTCCCCTACGCCAAGCTGGAGAGCCACTTCTTGGCCTTTCTTCCGGGGCAAACCGAGCCGATTACGACCGAGACGACCAAGGTGATTCACATCCTGAACAGCCTCTGTATCGAGATGGACCAGCGCTACGACCTGCTTAAAAAAGCCTCGTCGCGGAACATTAAGGAGTACAACGAGAAGTTTGTAGCCCGCCGCCTCAACCCTGAAAAGGGACATAAGTTCTTACCCTTCATCGTACTGATTATTGACGAATTTGCCGACCTGATCATGACGGCCGGTAAAGAAGTGGAGATGCCGATCGCGCGCCTAGCGCAGCTCTCCCGCGCCGTAGGTATTCACCTCGTTATCGCTACCCAGCGCCCGTCGGTGAACATCATTACTGGTGTGATCAAAGCAAACTTCCCCGCGCGGATAGCCTATAAGGTTACCGCTAAGGTGGATTCACGGACCATCCTTGACGCCGGTGGTGCAGACCAGTTGATTGGGCGGGGAGACATGCTGCTAAGTAACGATGGCGACGTAGTTCGCCTCCAGGGTGCCTTCGTCGATACCCCCGAAGTGGAAGAGGTTATCAACTTTATTGGCAACCAGCGTGGCTACGTAGAACCCTACCTGCTGCCAGAATACAATACCGACGAGGAAATGGCTGGCTCCGGCTCGCTCTCTTACGCCGACCTCGACGATATGTTTGAGGATGCTGCCCGACTGATTGTCAGCCAACAACACGGCTCAACTTCTATGATTCAGCGCCGCTTGAAACTCGGCTACAACCGTGCTGGCCGCATTGTTGACCAGATGGAGCAACTCGGCATTGTTGGCCCAGCCCAAGGCTCTAAGCCCCGGGAAGTACTTGTGTACGATGAGCAGGAGCTGATCCGGTTTATTGATGACCTACGTAATAGAGGGTAGGTTAGACTTTCAGGGTCGCCGGGCGTTGGAGGTGGAAATTACCAATATCCAGCATAAGCCAGCACATAAAAAGGACAATACCAACTCGTCAACGTAAGTTTACAACTCAGTATGAATTTACCCCTATTCCTTGCCCGTAACGTAGCCAAGGGCGGCACGAAATCAATTTCCCGGACCATCATCGGTATTGCGGTGGCAGCGGTGGCTATCTCTATGGCTACGATGGTGCTGGCCAGTGCGCTCATCTTTGGCTTCAAGGCGGAGATTTCTGATAAGATCTTCGGTTTTTGGGGGCATGTTCACATTACAGCGGACGCTGCCAGTTACCGTATTCTGGACAGCTACAACTATCCGATCTCCAATAAGCAGGATTTTTACCCGAGCCTGGACACTACCGGCCGCATTACCCTGGAAGCCTATAGTGGCGGACTCGGCGAAAAGGCTGGAGAGCAAACCACTACGAATGGCGGTATCGACCACATCCAGCAGTTCATCGTTTTACCGGGGGTGGCTTCTGTTTATCAGGAAGGAGAGCGGCTGCCGGTGCAGGAAGCACTCATCCTGAAGGGTATTGCTGAAGATTACGACTGGGAAAATTTTGGCCGCTACCTTATTGAAGGAGAACGGCTTGAAGTGACACCCGATAGCACCAGCCGCGGCATCATCATCAGCAGCATTACCGCCAAGCGGATGCAGGTCGGGCTAGGTGACCGGGTAGACTTTACCTTCATCGATCGGACGCTGCAGGAGCGGCCCCGCAAATTTACCGTCACCGGTATCTACAAAACCGGCCTCGAAGAGTACGACCGGCAATTTGCGCTGGTAGACATCAAGCAACCCCGTGCGCTCCTCGGCTGGGAAGACGACCAGGTGGGCGGCTTTGAAGTCACCATCGACGACCTCGATGACCTGGAAGCCATCAGTGGCTATATTCATTACCAGGTATTACCGCAGGATCTTTACGGCGAAAGTATCCGGAAGAAAATCCATACGCTTTTTAGCTGGCTGGACATTCAGGACTACAACTGGGCGCTCATCCTTACCCTCATGGTGATCGTGGCGATCATCAACATGATGACGGCACTGCTCATTCTCATTCTGGAGCGCACCAACATGATCGGTACGCTCAAGGCACTGGGGCAGAGCAACTGGAGCATCCGTCAGATTTTTCTGTACTACGCCGCTTTCATCATCGTGGTCGGGTTGTTGCTCGGCAACGCCATCGGGCTGCTACTGTGCTGGGCGCAGAAGACCTTTGAATTTGTGAAGTTGGACGAGGAGTCTTATTACTTATCAGTCGCACCAATTGATGTGGACTGGATGACGGTAGCTGGGCTGAACGTAGGTACTTTCCTGATCACGCTTGTGTTTTTGGTGGTGCCTTCTTACCTCGTAACGAGGATTGATCCGGTTAAGGCTATTCGGTTTAAGTAAGGGGCGCGGCCGCGGGATGCAAAGAACGTTGGTTGCCGGTTTTTAAGCTGGCAACTATACCACCGTTGGGAACACGAGGTAAAAACACCTGCCCGTACGGGCGATCGGTGGGATCGCTGGCGCGAACATATTTTACCTCAAGTGACCGATAGTAGTATAACCGAGTTACGGATACAGCGTATAGCGGCTTCGCATCACCCGGTAATCCGCCAGCTCTGCAGCCCAACCCGCCCGGATGGCTTCAGCGGAATCTCCGGCAATGATGCGCTTGCGAAGTTCATCGGTACCGGCTAGGAGGTCGAAGAAGTCGGGCCTGGTAAAGAAAGTCATGTCCTGATCGTTAAGGTCATTGTAGGCGTTGACGAGGTAATCTAGTTGGAGGGTAGGCCGGTGTGCGGCGGCGGTGGGCATCAGCGTCAGGTCAAAGCCGCGGCAGAGTTGGCCTTTCAGTTTCGGAGCGGCGCTGCCCGGGCCAGGAGTTGGCGTGAAGCGGATGTCTCCGGCGGAGAACTTCGGATGGCCGTAGAGTTGGAACTGTTTCCGGGTGCCCCGACCTACGGAAACCGCTGTCCCCTCGAAGAAACAGAGGCTGGGGTAGAGGTAGATGCTGCGGTTGTTAGGCAGGTTGGGCGATGGGGCGATGGGAAGTAGGTAGGGCTGGTTGTGGGCATAGTTCTTCATGGGGATGACCGTAAGGTTGGCCTGCTTGCCGCCGGGAATCCAGCCTTCGCCGTTAACCATGCGGGCGAATTCTCCTACCGTTAGGCCGTGGGCAACGGGAATGGGAGCTATGCCCACAAAACTACTGAACGCGGGCTTCAGGACGGGGCCGTCGATCAGGTGACCGTTGGGGTTGGGGCGGTCGAGTACCATTACCTGTTTGCCGTGGGTGGCAGCGGCTTCCATGACGTAGAAGAGGGTGGAGATGTAGGTGTAGAAGCGGGCGCCTACGTCTTGGATGTCGAAGAGAATGACGTCGATGTCGGCAAGGTCCTGAGCGGAGGGCTTTTTGTTTTTACCGTAAAGGGATTTGATGGGTAGCCCGGATTGCTGGTCGACACCGTCTTTGATGCTGGCTCCGGCGTCGGCTGCTCCGCGGAAGCCGTGCTCGGGGGCGAAGATTTTTACCAGCTTGAGGCCCATGCTTTGCAGGCTGTCTACAAGGTGCGTGTCGCCGATGGTGGAGGTTTGGTTGACGAGGAGGGCGATGCGTTTGCCGCTTAGTTGGGGGAGGTAATCAGCAGTTTCCCAAGCAGCCGGGCGCAGCTCGGTAGGATCCTGTGGAGCGTTGTTTGCCTCACTTTGCTCCTTGGTCTGTTCGCTTTGCACCTGCGTTTGCGCCGCATTAGAAGTGCCGTTGTTGCCACAATTTGCGGTAAGTGCTGCGAGAAAAACAGAAAATATTAGTACCTTGGCCATCCTACTAGTAATTTAATCTTTTAGTACTGTCCCGCCATCTCTTTCAACTCATGAAGCAAAAGGAATACGCAATCATAGACGTGGAAACAACGGGTGGTAAAGCCAGCCGTTGTCGTGTTACCGAGATCGGGATTGTGGTCTTTGATGGTGAAAAGGTAATCGAAACTTACGAGACGCTGATAAATCCTGAAACCTGGATTCCTGCCGGGATTGTAGAGTTGACCGGGATTACCCAGGAAATGGTGAAAACCGCGCCGAAGTTTCAGGAGGTCGCCAAGCGCATTATTGAGCTGACGGAAGGCCGCATCTTCGTGGCGCACAACAGCCGCTTCGATTATGATTTTATTAAGGAAGAGTTCCGCCGCCTCGGCTACACTTATACCCGCAAACAACTGTGTACCGTTCGGTTGACGCGTAAGACTTATCCGGGCCTGAAGTCCTACAGTCTGGGCAATCTGGTTAAGCACTTCGGTATCCAGCTGGACAATCACCACCGCGCTCTGGCCGACGCTACGGCGACCACTGAGCTATTAAAATTCTGCCTTGCCGGACCGGACTCGGCAGAAGAGGTGCAAACGCTTGTAAATCGCGGCATCTCCGCCACCAAGTTGCCTCAAAACATGCAGCTGGAGCAGATTACGAACCTGCCCGAAGAATGCGGCGTCTACTATTTTCATGATGCGGACGGAGGCGTTATTTACGTCGGTAAAAGCATCAATATCCGCAGCCGGGTATCACAACATTTTAACGACCGGACGGGAAAGGGCAAGCTCATCGCCCGCCAGGTAGCCGACATTACCTACGAGCTGACCGGCTCGGAACTGGTCGCCCTGCTGCACGAAAGCGAGGAAATCAAACGGCTGCAACCCAACATCAACCGGGCACAACGGCGAAGTAAATTCGACTACGCCATTATCTCGAAGCTGAATAAGGATGGTTACCGCTGTTTCGATATTGTGAAGAACACTGCTCAAGTGAGAAAAGAGGAAGATGTGATCAGCGAATTTCCGACCCTAAGCCGGGCGAAAGGGCGGTTGAATTTTGTCAGGAAGCACCTCGAGCTCTGCGGCATCTTCACCAAGCTGAACTCCGGAAAAATCTGCTTCTACTACCACCTGAAGCAATGCCGTGGTGCCTGCTGTAACGAAGAGTCTCCGGAAGACTACAACGAGCGTGCAGGGGATGCCCGTCTCCTCCTCCGCAACGTCTTCGATTACGACTTCCTCCTCTTTGACCGCGGCCGGACGCACGACGAAGAAGCCGTGGTGCTGGTACAAGAGGGTAAGTACCGGGGCTACACCTACGTCTCCAAAACCGAAACGCTCGGCGTCGAGGAAATTGTGGAACGGGTGAAGTGGCTGGAGTCACATCCGGATACTGCGCGGATTATCCAGCGGTATGTTTCTGAGAAGGGGGGGCGGATGGTTGATTTGGCTAGTGGTAAGCGGAAGAGTTTGGTATAACTACCGCCGAATAGCCTCAACCGGATCAAGCGAAGCCGCCTTCTGCGCTGGATAAGTACCAAAAACAACCCCAATCAGCACGGCAACAACGGAAACTACGATCACGGTATTCAACGAAAATACCGCCCGGAACTCCAGGTCATCCACTACCATATTGAGGATCGGCGCGGCGATGAGGGCCACGCTCATACCAAGCAATACACCGAAGAAACTACCAATGGCAGAAATGGCTACGGCCTCGGAAAGGAACTGCTTGATGATGGTACGGCGGTTCGCGCCGACGGCTTTGCGTACCCCGATTTCGGGCGTCCGTTCGGCGATGGACATGAGCAGGACGTTCATTACACCCACGCCACCGACGACTACGGCGATGCCGATGAGAAAGCCCATTACCCAACGGAAGACGGTGATGCCCTCTGCCAATTGTTCGAGGTAGCCGGTATAGGTGGATGTCTTGACGGCATCCTCAATAGCCGGATAGTGGTTTTTAAACCAGGCGTTGGTGAATTCCTCGGCGTCGAGAACGTTGTTGACGTCGGCCAGCGCGATGTTGAGGGTAGGGTAGGGAGTAGGTGCGTTCGCGAGGGTGTACATGGTGGCGAGGGGGAAGGCTACGCCTAGGTTTTCTTTGTCGTCGTTGCTTACGATACCGACGACCTCTAGTGAATCACCGAAGAAGTGGACGTGTTGCCCCACAGCGCTCATGATTACTCCGTCTTCGCCGACGATGCGGCGGGCGACGTTTTCGTCGGCCATTGCGATGCGTGCACCGGCTGATGCTTCCGCTTCGGTAATCCAGCGCCCGTGGAGGAGAATACTGTCGGGAACTGGCTCCAGCATAGGTAACGTAAAGGCCTGGATGCGCAGTCCCATCTTGGTGCTGTCCGGTGTGTAACCGATGGAGGATGTATTATAGGTAAGCTGGGCGGTGGCTTCGTACGGCAGAGAATCGAGCAACTCAGCAACGGTGGCTTCATCGAATTTGACGACGGTGTCACGTTCGGTGTAGATGCCGTCGATCCGGGTGCCGGTATTTGCCTGTACGATGAGGTTCTCCAGGGAGCTTCTGTCGGAGATCATCTCCTTGGCGTACAACTCCAGCCCGTCGATCATCGACAGCATGGCCACCAGTGCACCAACGCCGATGATAATGCCGAGGACGGAGAGGAAGGTCTGGAAGAAATTGGTGCGGAGGTTGCGGAATACTTCGGAGAAGGCGGAGAACATGGGGGAAGTGGTGTTTTGGATCGTTGGGAATGCCTCTGCAAAGTGGCTTTGAAATAATGTGTAATTACTTTTTGTCGACCGACGGCACGGGTTTACCGACCACCCGTATCTTCGTCGGACCAAAACCGAGCTAACGTGCGCCTTCTTCTCCTCCTTTTATTTCTGTACTCTTCAGTGCTTACGGCACAGGAAATTGTTTATCCAGCTGATAGCCTGACGACCATAGCCGCTATTCCGCGGGATGCCGTGAAAATTCCACGGGGCAAGGCAAGTGGCCCGAATGCGCGCCTGCAGTATGCTATATACCGTAATATTCGCTACCCTAAGTCTGCTCTTACCGGCGGTACAAGTGGGAAGATTATCGTCTACGGTGTAGTAGAGTCCACGGGGTATTTCCGAATCGATAGCGCCAGCTTATTTCAAGAGCAAGGCTTGGTCGTAATCGTAGATACCACTGCGCAACTTGTAATCGACGACGTATCCCTCGGTTCCGTTAACGAAATAAGCGTGGTGAAAAAGAAGATCAAGGTTGATGATTTTCCGAAGAAATGGTCGGTGGCTCAGCGCGACCTGGTGCGGGAGGCATTACGTATCTCTTCGGAACTGCCAAACTTTAAGCCCGCTACCATTGACGGCCGGCCAGTAGCTTCCCGTATGGAGTTGCCGGTAGAGTTTAAGAACTTGGGAAGTCGGTTTTAACCGGTTTAAGTCGACGGAACAAACAGCATCGACCGGTGGGGAATACCGTCTTCGTCGTAAACATCACCGATGCCTTTGAAGCCAAGGCTCGTGTAGTAGTCGCCCAAGTGGGCCTGGGCACCAATCTTGACGGTTTGCTCGCCATAGTGCTCAAAAAGTACGCGCAGGGATTCTCGCATCAGTGGCCGGCCAAGTCCTTTACCCCGGGCGAAAGATGCTGTGATGACCCTGCCGATGCTGGCGAACTCAGGGTAAGAGGTGCCTTTTGGCACAATACGGGTGTAGGCGGCGAGGCGGCCGTCTTCCGTCATTCCCAGTAGGTGGACGGCTTGCTGGTCCTTGTCGTCGAGGTCCTGGTAAACGCAGTCTTGTTCCACTACGAATACTTCGGCGCGTAGGCGCAGTAGTTGGTATAGTTGGTCGGTGGTTAGCTGTGCGTAGGGGATGGCGTGGTAGCTTAGTTCCATAGTGTGCATTATTTTTTGGCGCGGGCGCGGGTGCAAAATGATCTTTTGAGCGTCCGGCTTCTTTCTTGCGATTGCTCTGGGAGGCTGGCGCTGCAATATCTCACAAAAAACATGTTTCTTATCGGTACGTTTAATGCTCAGCGAATAATTACGCATCTCTCCCCCCGAGCAGTATCAAATAGTACCTGAGATTGAGTCGCGTTTATCGGTTGCGGATGCGCTGGAGCGGGAGATTGGGGTGGCTTTTTTTGGGGGAGTTGGTTTGATTGCGGGGGGTTAGGGTCTCAAAGCGGCCCCTCTTTTCCGCTGGCGTAGCGCGGAGAGGAGGGGTTCTTTGAGCGCCTGGGTGTTTAGTGTTTAGTTGGCCCGGGCGCTCAAAGAACCTCCATCCTTCGCTCGCTACGCGCGAAAGATGGAGGCCGCTTTGAGACCCTAGGG
>JAPKCQ010000437.1 GCA_026421165.1 Lewinella sp.
GAGGATAAGCAGGAGACATGCGAATGAAGTTATCTAAACAAGAAGATCCAACCAATACACGAGATGATTTGAAGGCTGATAATGAGCAGTACTTCTCATTATTCCTCTTTCACGCAAAAGGTAAACGGACTAAGTCGCGCTAGAATAAGATCTGCTGGAAAATAACGTCTTTGGCACACAAATGTACATAAAAAGTTGCTGTCGTAATACTTTCTATGATTAAACCAGAAAAAAGCACACGAGGCTGCTAAAGATAAGCGGTACAATCGGTTAGGCTACGACCGTGACGCTATTTGCCCGAGGTTTTAACCGGCACAACACGCTATACCTGTTGTCACAAGTTTTAACCGGCGTAACATACTATACCGGTTGTCATAAGTATAGTCCCGACACCTCTGGTCGAGCATCTTCTGTGAGACGAAGAGCTAGACCTTTCTGTACGAAGTTAACGTTAATAACGCGGACACATTTAAAATGCCGTCAGCACATCAGTACTAATGACTTTCATACCTCACTTGTTATTATAACGTCCAAAAATGCTCTCAGTAATGTCGGAAAACATAGTAGACGGCCATGCCGAGCCGACAACCAGTCATGAATATCAAAGTAGTTCTTAACGGTGCTTACCAGTTCTGCAGCCATGGTGCATAAGTTTTAGTTCGAGACTTGGCCAACCTCAGAGTCGTATTCTACACCAATTTCCAGTTCCTTAGTTCCTAGCTTCTAATCCCCCGCTCGTTAAGACAATGTTACCTTTGCCCCCGAAGCCAACGCTTCGCCCAATTCCGGTATCAATACCCCCAATGACGCGTTCCCTCCTTGCCATCGCTGGCCTCCTACTTATACTCTTAGCCCAGATGTTTACCCTACAACACTGCGCCACGCCCACCTCCCCCACCGGAGGGCCGCGGGATACGATCGGGCCCGTGCTCATCACCGAAGAAACGACGCCCAACTTCCAGACCAATTTCCGACCCAAAGAGATCGTGCTCACCTTCGACGAATGGGTAGAGCAGGACCCAAAGCAGAAAGTCCTTATCTCCCCTCCTCTGGAGCTTGGCGAAGACAATGTGCCCTACCTGCGCCGCCGCAGCCTGGTGATTCCGCTGCAAGGGCTAACGCTGCGCGACAGTGTAACCTACGTGGTCAACGTAGGCTCAGCGATCCAGGACCTGAACGAGGGCAACCCCACCGAGAACCTCCGCTTCGTTTTCGCCACCGGCCCCGTGCTCGATTCTGCCACCGTCACCGGCACGCTGGTAGAAGACTTCAGCGGTGAGCCCATCGATAAAGCCACCTTCACTCTTTACGGTAACCTCGCCGATACCGCCGCGCTGACGGAGAACCCAACCTACTTCGCCCAGTCCGATGAGGAAGGCAAGTTCACAGTCTATAACATCAAGCCAGGGAAATACCGCGCCGTCGGCCTCGTCCGTAACCCCGGTGCGACCAACTACTACGCAGACCTGACCGGCACCTTCAAGCCCATCTCCGTCGGCTTTCTGGACACCATCATCACCCTTGGCGACGGGAGTACCGACGTCGGTGCCGTCCGCCTCTCCCCCATCCCGATCCCCACCAAAGTGATTGAACTGGACACCAGCGTCTTCGGTGAAGTATCCATAACGATGAACCAGCCGGCCGAAAGGATCGACCTCCTTACCCGCCGGAGTGACTACCTGCGCTACAACGACCAGGACACCATCAAGCTCTTCTACCGTGAGCAAGAGAAAGACACCATTTACGTCGGCCACGACTCCATCTTCAACGACACCATCGTCCTTGCTCCTACCGGAAGCCTGAGTAGTAAACCTCTGGACCTCGTAACCGGCCCGCAACTCCGCATCTTCGCCAAAATCGGTCCTGCTTTTACCTTCAATCAGCCACTTGCCAGTATTGACACCACCCTAATCAGTTTACGAAAAGACACCTTCCCCGAAGGCGTTCCTTATGCCTACCTAATCGATACGACCTTCCCCGGAAAGATCAGTTTTCGCACCTCCGGAGACCTGAAAAAACCGTATTTACTGGAGATCCTCCCCGGAGCCCTCACCGCCTGGAGCGGCAGCCAGAACAAGGACACGATCGCGCGAAAGTTCAACCTCGACGGGCCGGAGAAATTCGGCATCCTGACGCTAAAGATCAACCAACTCGACACCACTTCAAACTACATCCTCCGTCTGCTGGATAAGGATAAGGTCATCTCGACCACCCGCCGCTACATCCGCCAACAATCAGATTATACGGCCAGGTTTGAAGGATTAAAACCAAGTACCTACAAAGTTGAAATTCTGTACGACAGCAATGGTAACCAGCGGTATGATTCCGGAGACTTCCTCCTCGGCCGCCAGCCGGAGCTGGTCCGGCGATTTGAAATTCCAACGCTTAAGGCGGACTGGGAGGTAGAAGAGGTTATTGACCTTCGATAGCGCGTCTTATCGACGTATCGGTATCTGAAAACTATTAGGAACGCCGCACAAATAACTTACGGCATTCCTTATATTACCACTCTCAAGTTACTAAACCAAAAAAAATATGAGCTTACAAGACAAGTACCGCAGTGTACTCACCCTAGGTGAAAAATTCAATACCCGCGATGGCTACGTAGAAGAAGCCGACGGCGTACTCCGGGTTGGCGGCTCCGTGGAATACCTACACGAAAAAGACCAGATGTGGGACGAGATCAAACGCATCGGTGGCCAAACCCCCGTTGACATCGAGGCCGATATAAAGGTCCGCAATACCGCCATCTACGCCCGCCACACCGTTGAACGGGGCGAAAGCCTCTCCCTCATTGCTAAAGAATACCTGAAGGACGTGATGGCCTACA
>JAPKCQ010000120.1 GCA_026421165.1 Lewinella sp.
GGCCAGATCCCCTGGTACCTGCCAGCCGACCTCAAATTCTTTAAACGGACAACCCTGGGGCACCCCGTGATTATGGGCCGCAAGACCTTCGTCAGCATCGGCCGACCACTACCGAAGCGGACGAACCTCGTACTCACCCGCGATGCCTTCTTCACCGCCACGGGCGTAGTAGTGGAGCACAGCTTGGCGGATGCCCTCGCCCACCCCTCCGTTACCGAAGCCGAAACGGCCTTCATCATCGGCGGCGGCGAGCTCTACGAACAAAGCCTGGACCTCGTCTCCACCGTCTACCTCACCATCGTAGACGCTGACATAGAAGGTGGCGACGCTTTCTTCCCCAGGCTAGACCCTACCGTATGGCATGAAGTCTGGAGCGAAGGGCACCGGCCAGAGGGAAAGAATGAGCTAGCGTACCGCTTTAGCCGCTGGGAACGAATATAACCTCAGCGTCAGAAAACCAATTCCAAACCAACAACCGTACCTTCTACACGATAAAGCGGTATTTTTGCGACTTCTAAATCATCCCTCTCCGAAAATAAGCGTAAGCAACCAACCGTTAAAAAAGTCTTAACGCGCACCATGTCGCGTAAAACAACGATTTATCTACGCGCCACCGATTGACACCCCCCCGGTGGAAATATTTTTGGAAATCAAAAGCTAACATGCAACGAATCTTACGTAACTCCCTGAGCATCCTGGCCATCTTCGGCCTTACCCTATCCCTCGGCGCCCAGAATGCCTGTGTACTTGACGACAACGGCAACGCCGTTCAGCCCGGAACCGGTGCTCCTTGTATCAATACCGTAGTCTCTGCCGTTCCGTTCCTGCGAATCAACCCTGATGCTCGCGGCGGTGCGATGGGTGATGCCGGTGTGGCCCTCTCCGGAGACGCCAACTCCATACACTACAACGCCAGCCGCATGGCCTTCGCCGAACAAGACGTTGCGCTTGGTGCGACCTACACGCCGTGGCTACAGGCACTAGGTCTCAACGACGTTTACCTCGCCTACCTCGGTGGGTATAAAAAACTAGATGAGTTTCAGGCCATCGGTGCTTCCCTACGCTACTTCAGCCTCGGTGATATTCAGTACACCGATGTTAACGGACAGAGTACGGGTACCGGCAAACCCAACGAATTCGAATTTTCCCTAGCCTACACCCGTAAGCTAAGTGATCGTTTCGCCGCCAGCCTCACCGGTAAGTACATCAACTCTAACCTCGCCAGTGGCCAGGAAGTGAGTGGTACCGTACTTGAAGCAGGTCAGGCCTTCGCCGCCGACCTTGGCTTTACTTACCGTAACGACAACATCCGTACCAGTAGTGGTAAGCGCAACAAATTTGCCATCGGTGCGGCCATCACCAACATCGGTGCCAAAATCACTTACACCCAGGATACCGTGCGTGATTTCCTACCCGCCAACCTGGCCGTAGGTGCCGCTTACACCTTCCAGTTGGATCAGTATAACGAACTGACCTTCACGGTAGAAACCAATAAATTACTAGTCCCTTCGCCATGTGACGGTACCGACGTCAACTGTAACCAGGATCAAATCGACGACCAAAGCCCCATCGCCGGTATTTTTTCCAGCTTATCCGATGCTCCCCAAGGATTCGGCGAGGAGCTGCGCGAATTCACCTACAGCATTGGTGCAGAATACTGGTACGACAAGCAGTTCGCCGTTCGTGCCGGTTACTTTAGTGAGCACAGCACGAAAGGTGGCCGAAAGTACCTCACCGCCGGCCTGGGCCTGAAGTACAATATCTTTGGCCTCAACTTCAGCTACCTAGTACCGACCTCCGCCCAGCGTAACCCGCTAGACAATACGCTGCGCTTTAGCTTACTGTTTGACTTTGGTGCCGCTAGCGCTAAATAGTATGTTAGTTTTTAGTCCGTTAGCCTTTTAGGGCTACCGCATATTGTAGTCTAGATGCTCGCTTCACCTAATGGGACTCCTGTAGTTCACTTAGGGATAGGAAAATAATAAAGTGCCATTCTTTCTCGGCACCCTTTGACCGCTGGCTTCGTTAAAAAGCCTCGCCAACACTAAGGTGTTGCCTACGTTTTTTGCCTTGCCAGCGGCCAAAATTCACCCGATCAAGAATCACCCTTTATTTATTTCCCGTCCCTAAGGCGAAGTAGCTACTAGCGAAGCGAGTATTTTTCTTACGGTAGCACTAAAAGTCTAAACTTCAAAAATCTAACGGCACACTGTTACACAAACGATAATTTCGAACATCTCGGCTACGCTCGATGACCAACTCAGTTAATGAATGTCAATAAAGTTACATCCTTTCCCCTCTCTTCTTCATCCTACTTTTGGCAAGTCTTTTACTGCATTACCATTTACGCAGGACGGAGTCCGATTGGTCCCCGACGGAGAACTAATGACTACTGATGTCTCCACCTTTGCTGAATTACGTATTCATACAAACCATACGCAGGCTGAAACCAGGGGCATATGCGGTTTGATCCCCTCATCCGCGTTCTTAGACGGTACAATACGGCCCCACGAAAAAACCCTGCTCTCCAGACTGCAGCAGCAGGAAGCTACCGTGCTTGCGAACAACGGAGCATTAAGTAAGCCAGTTTTACTCACGGTCCCAAGTCTGCGTACGTGGTGGAAGACCACAGATGAGGGCCATGCTGCTAGTGATCAGGAAACGATTTTCAACGGGCTAAACAACGACTATGAATTACGGCTCTATCAGTCTCAATCCGCGACAAGAACATTACCGATAACGCTGGACCTTACCGGCCCGCTGGTCATTGCCGACGGCCACCACCGGGCAGAAACCCACGCCCGGCTCTCCGCAAGAGGCGAAACATCCTGTGACTTTATTCCCGTTTGCATCATCGGCGGCGACGAACTAACGATCGGAGCATTTACGCGAGTTATCACTGACAACCAGTCACCTTCAGAGCTCTTACCCGAACTTGGTTTCTTTTTTGAACATGAGCGCCTGGCCGGGCCAGAAGCACCGACCAAGGCCGGCGAATGGCTCCTGGTGTGCCAAGACGCTTACTACCGCCTTACCCGGAAGCCCAATGGCGACGAAAGCACCGACTACCAATGGCTAGACTACACCGTGCTTTCCCGTGTCTTCAACATCATGGACACCCGCTCAGATGAACGAATATTGTTCAAGCCTACGCCTGATCCACAGGATGGCCGGTTGGAATTTACCCCTGAAACGGGAAAAGTTTATCTGTGTGGTTTTCCACTTCCGGTAGCAACGTTCTTTTCCGAAGTTGAAGCGGGAAATTGTCTGCCACCTAAGAGTACTCGGTTTGAACCAAGAGTACCTAGCGGGCTCGTCATCTGGAAGCCGTAGTTGATTCGTTTGGTGGCCAAGCAATCCATCCGGGTACTATTCATTGTTCTTTCATCCCTTCAATTGCACCTGCGGCCGCGCCTAAAAAGTCGTCTTTCCGCTACAGGTCCTCTTCTACGTCATACTTCAGCGTCTCCCGCCTCATAAACGGGATCTTGAGCATCTGCCCAATGTCCGAATGGTCCGCCACGTCCATATGCGTATCCACGCCGTAGATTAGTTTGCTATTATCTACTTCGGAGTAGGTACCGAGAACACGGTCCCAGAAGCTGAAGATATTGCCAAAGTTGGTATCCGTGTAGGGCATCCGATAATGATGGTGGACGCGGTGCATATCGGGCGTAACAAAAATGGGCGAGAGGACTTTATCCAGCCACTTCGGCACCACAATGTTGGCGTGATTGAACTGTGAAAGCACCACGCTCATGCTCTGGTAGAGAAAAACCAGCCAGATCGGTGCACCAACAGCAAGTACCGCGGCGGTGGTAAAAACGAAGCGGATAACGCTCTCCCCGGGGTGGTGGCGATTAGCACTGGTGGTGTCAATGTGCTGGTCCGTATGGTGAATGAGGTGGAAGCGCCAGAGCACGGGTATCCGGTGTTCAGTCCAGTGTGCGGCGTAGGCCCCGATCAGGTCCAGCAAGGGCAGCCCCAAGACGAGCACAGCCCAGACCGGTAAGTTCAGCCACTGCAGCAAACCAACGTCAGCAACAACCACCCACTCGCTGGTGCTCACAAGAATGAACGCGAGGACGAAATTGACGACGATGGTTGTGAGGGTGAAAAAAAAATTCACCCCGGCGTGCTTCCATTTTCTGTAAGAATTGGCAAAAAGAGGAACGGTACTTTCGATCAGCCAAAAAATGGTGATGCCGGCCACCAGGATCAGGCTGCGGTGAGCGGAAGGGATGGTGGTGAAGTAATCTACGATTGTTTCCATGCTGATTGCAAGTTACAAGTTCTTTTCAACTTGTAACTTGCAATCAGAAACCCGCAATTTAAAATGCTAAAACGCCTTTTCCTCAGCGAGCGCGCTATGCTCACCGCCATCATCATCAACGCGGTGGTGATCTTCGCGCTCTACTTCCCGGAGTGCCGAAACAACGAATGGTTACTGGCCATCGACCATGCTTTCATTGTTTTTTTCCTGATCGAGGTGATCGTTAAGCTGGTAGTTTTAAAACCGAAAGCCTACTTCGGTACCGCCTGGAACCGTTTCGATTTCATCATCGTGATGGGCAGCCTCCCTGTATTCCTAGAAGGCCTTTTCCCCGTTCCGGAGGCGACCGGCCTGTTGATCCTGCTTCGCCTTTTCCGTTTGGTACGCCTAGTCCGTTTCCTACGGTTCATCCCTAATATCGAGCACGTAATGCTAGGCCTCGGGCGAGCGATCAAAGCATCGGTTTTCGTGCTTATGGCCCTTATATTCATGAATTTCATGCTGGCCATCGTCACCTGCCATTTCTACGCTGACGTCGCGCCGCAGTACTTCGGCAATCCATTGGTGAGCATCTACAGCATCTTTCAGTTGTTTACGCTGGAGGGTTGGAACGAAATCCCCGCCGCCATCGTGAGTACTACCGACAGCCGAGTGATGATTGGAATGACACGCTTCTACTTTGCTATCGTAGTCGTGCTGGGCGGTATCTTCGGCATGAGCCTGGCCAACGCCGTTTTCATCGATGAGATGATGATGGACAATAATGAGGAGCTGGAGAAAAAAGTGGATTTGCTTACGGAGGAGATTCGGGCGCTTCGGGAAGGGTTAGAAAATAGAAAATAGAGAACTAGAAAATAGGGCTGCCGCACGTTGGAGCATATGCTTGCGGCAGCACTACCCACTACATCCTACCAACTACTTTCTATCGGACTCCGGTAACCACCAACCAGTTCCGCAGGCCAGCAAAAATGCCAGCCGCGACCGTATTTTCATCAGCAGTCAGATCAGTGGAGCCGAAGACCGCGCGGTAATCGGCAGCAAGCTCCAGGGTAAGGTTTACGCCGCGCAGGGGCTCCAGTGCTCCGGGAAAATCGAGAACGAAAGGTTCAGAGTTGTAGAAGTCTACGCGGATGGTGTCATCGGTAGCGATTAGGAGGTATTCGGCGGAGGCGGTGAGGTAGCCCTGGCCGTCGTTGAAGTTAAGCAATCCGGCTTGGGTAGATAAGGGCGAGGCCGCGGGTGCAGTGGAGGGGACGATGGCAGGGAAATCATCCGCCGTTCCTAACGTTCCCTGCACCTGCGTTAGCGCCTCCGTCCCTACACGAAGCCGACCGACCGTACTCGTCGTTAAACTGGTCGTTGCATTCAGAAGGATCAGGTTGGCGTTGAAGTCCGTCAGTACCGTATCGCTGCCACTGATCACGCCCACTTCAACCTCGTTGACCGGCGTCGGAAGTACTTCACCCTGCGTGACCAACTCCAGCTCCGTGAGGTAGACCCGGAAGTTGAGCACCCTGATCTGGTTGCCCACTCCGTCGGGATAAACGTCCGTAGTCCGGAAGACGGAGTCGGCCCAGAAGCGATCTACGTCCAGACTGAAGGACGGGTATTCACAGCAATCCGGGCAAGCCTCGTCGGAGAGGATGTCGTAGTTCGTTGCGTCAGAGTCGAGGCAGGCTATGTTGTCTTCGTAGCAGGCGGAAGCCAGGGTGAGGGTAAGCAACGCAAGAAGAATGATGGTCGGTTGGCGCATAGAATTTGAATCGCAGATGTTAGCGGATGACGCGGATTGTCGCAGATTTTGCCCGCACAACAAAGATACCCGGAGGAGTTACAACGTTCGCCCAGCAACGATTAAAGATTCCCTAAAACAAAAGTGCGAGAACAGCCCCAAAGCCATCCTCGCACCTAAAAGTCTAAAAGTCTAACGACCTAAAAGACTATATAACCATCCCCGCAGCAACCGTCTCATTGGTCTGCTCATCCACCAGGATGATAGATCCCGTGATCCGATTCTTGCGGTAGCTGTCTACGAAAAGCGGCGCGGTCGTCCGCAGTAGAACGCGACCAATATCGTTCATCTTGATCTCTTTATCGTCCTCGTCGCGGTGCAGCGAGTTGATGTCTAGCCGGTAGCGGACGTCTTTGACCATACACCGTGCCTCTTTGGTCGTATGCATAATGGCGTACTTACCGTTTGGCTGCAGCGGCCGTTCATTAAACCAGCAGAGCATCACTTCCACGTCCTGGGTAACTTCTGCCTGGTTGTTGGTACGCACGATCATATCGCCGCGGCTGATGTCGATGTCGTCTTCGAGCAGCAGGGTTACGGACATCGGCGGGTAAGCCTCCTCAACTTCGCCGTCGTAGGTATCTATCTTGGTAATTTTGGTGGCAAAACCGCTCGGAAGTACCGTCACTTCATCGCCCTTCTTCCACACACCTCCTGCGATACGGCCGGCGTAGCCACGGTAATCATGGTACTCGTCGCTGTAGGGACGGATGACGGTCTGTACCGGCAGACGGCAGTCAATGAAGTTATTGTCGGATCCGATGTGGACGTTCTCGAGACTGTAGAGCAGCGTGGAGCCACCGTACCAGTCCATGTTTTCAGATTTTTCCACAACGTTGTCCCCCAGCAGGGCGGACATGGGGATGAAGTCGATGTCCTTCACGTCCAGCCGGTGGCTGAAAATTTGGAAATCCTCTTTGATTTTATTGTAGGCGTCCTCCTTAAAGTCTACCAGGTCCATTTTATTGATACAGACGATCAGGTGGGGAATCTGGAGCAGGCTGGCGATGAAACAGTGGCGGCGGGTTTGCTCTACCACGCCGTGGCGCGCGTCAATCAGAATCAGGGCCACGTTGGCGGTACTCGCACCGGTCACCATATTCCGGGTATACTGGATGTGTCCGGGTGTGTCGGCAATGATGAATTTACGCTTTGGCGTGGCGAAGTAGCGGTAGGCCACGTCGATGGTGATGCCTTGTTCACGCTCGGCCTTCAGCCCGTCGGTCAGCAAGGCGAGGTTTACGCCTTCTTCCCCCCGCTTGGCGGAAGTTTGGGAAATAGCTTCGTACTGGTCTTCAAAGATGGACTTTGAATCGTAGAGTAGGCGGCCAATCAGGGTTGATTTGCCGTCGTCTACGGAGCCTGCGGTTGTGAAGCGTAATAGTTCTGTGTTATCTAAAGTCATTTTCTTTGTGGTTGTTGAGACAGGGCATTCCCTGTCTGTACAGAAGCAGGATCAATGAGTAATCCTAATTTAGTATTGTGAAATGGGCGCGGCCGTGGTTACTGAGCGAGGCCGAAGTACAGGTACAAAGGGAGGTTGAATGAATATTGATTTGGCACGACCAATAGCTTCGCCTCCAACATGCGACAGCTTAAAAGACTGAGGCACTAAAAGTCTAACGGACTTAAAAATACCCCTGCTTCTTACGGTCTTCCATAGCAGTCTCAGACCGCTTATCATCCGCCCGTCCTCCACGCTCCGTCTGGCGGGCCATGGATACTTCGGCGATGATGTCTTCAAGCGTAGCTGCCTCGGACTCCCAGACGCCAGTGGTGGTAATGTCACCAATGGTACGGCAGCGGACCATCATTTTTTCTACTTTCTCCTCCGGCCGGCGGGGGATCAGGTCACCTTCCGTAGCCAGCAGCATACCGTCGCGGTGGATGACTTCGCGCTCGTGGGCGAAGTATAGGCTCGGCAGATCGACGTTTTCGACGGCTAGGTACTGCCATACGTCCAGCTCCGTCCAGTTGGAGATGGGAAAAATGCGAAAGTGTTCGCCGTACTCCTTACGGCCGTTGAAAAGGTTCCAAAGTTCGGGCCGCTGGTTCTTGGGGTCCCACTGACCGAACTCGTCGCGGTGGCTGAAGAAGCGTTCTTTAGCGCGGGCCTTCTCTTCGTCGCGGCGACCTCCACCCAGGGCGGCGTCGTACTTACCGTCTTCAAGGGATTTTAACAAAACAGCCGTCTGAAGGAAGTTCCGGGTAGCGTTGAAGCCAGTTTCTTCACGGACCATACCAGCGTCAATCGCTTCCTGTACAGAACCCACGACCAAGTTTACGCCCAAGCGCTCTACCAGTGCATCACGGTAATCGAGGGCTTCTTGGAAGTTGTGGCCGGTATCAACGTGCAATAGCGTGAAGGGAATCTTCGCTGGATGAAAGGCCTTCATGGCCAGGTGCACCATCAGAATGGAATCCTTGCCTCCGGAAAATAAAAGCACCGGGTTTTCAAACTGGGCGGCGACCTCGCGGAGTACAAAAATAGACTCTGATTCGAGTTCTCTTAGGTGGTTTAGTTGGTAATTTGCTGACATCTATTAGTTCGTTAATTCTTTAGTTTGTTAGTCTCTTATTTCGTTAATCGTTTAGCGCTGTAAAGCAAGCTGGTCACGGATAGCTAGGACCACTTCTCCGGCGGAGGCTTCCACTGTCTGGTCCGCCGTCTTAAGGTCCAGGAATGGACTTTCCGGTGCTTCGTACGGGCTATCGATTCCGGTAAACCCTTTGATCTCCCCGGCGCGGGCTTTGACGTAGAGGCCCTTCACGTCGCGGGCTTCGCAGACTTCAAGGGGCGTGTTTACAAACACTTCATAGAAGTCATCCGCGCCAATGATGTTCTTTGCCATAGAACGAATTTCGCGGGTGGGGCTCACGAACGAACACAGCACCTGCGCTCCTGCCGCCACAAACAGCTTAGCCGTTTCAGCAATGCGGCGAATATTTTCTTTGCGGTCTTCCAGGCTGAAGCCCAGGTCTCCGCAGAGGCCAGTCCGCACATTGTCTCCGTCGAGCAGAACTACAAAATGGCTGGCAGAGAAGAGTTCACGCTCCACCGCTGCAGCGATGGTGCTTTTACCGCTGCCGCTAAGGCCCGTGAGCCAGACGACACCAGCACGGTGCCCGTTCGTCGCTTCGCGCTCGGAGCGTTGAACGATCCGATCATGGATGGGGTGGATGTTGGTCATTTATTAGATCGTTTGTTCGTCAATATCTTGATCTACCAGCGGATGACTCCAACGAACCAGTAGACCAGCGGACCAAAATACTGTCACAAAGAACAACAAAGATAACAGCGATCTTTGGGTGCAGCCTAATAAAACCGACTGTTTAAGCATGGTTAAAGCTTCGTATGTTTGTACGTTTGACGATGGCTGAAAACTATTCTTCCTCCAGAACCCTGCGAATTTCAGCTTACAGCTCTTCTTTCAGCGGCAGAAGCGTCTGGTACTGAGTCACCCCAAAGCCCCTCAAGCGTAAAACCGATTACTTGGTTATTCTGCTATGTTCTCAGTACGATTCCTACCGGAAGGCTTTCCGTTTCGCTGTTCTCCTCATTAGCGAAATAGTTGAGGTACATGTTCATGTTCCCGATATCGCCGGGATTGGTTCTCCGGGTCTTAAGGTCAATGAACACGAAGCATTGCCGTCTTTTGGCATTTCAACGCGCGGACGCTCCATTTCTCTATCATGGTTTGTTGCTCGTGGAATGAGCGGGCGGTATCTTATTCCAGCTTTAGCAACTCAAAGTAGTCCGACCAAGTCAAAAGGTGAGACAGTGTCTCACCTTTTGGAAATTTGAGATAAAACAACCTCATATAAACAAGATCAGACCTACTAAAACCTTTACCAAACTTTGTAGTCAGGTCTTTTGAAAGTCCTTTTAGAAAGTTCGGGCCATAACGATCGGGGTCAATTTCTAACTGCTCAAAATCAACAATATAATGCACAATCTCCCAGTAGGTGAGCACTAGTTCATGGTTGACGGCATGAACGGCAGCGGCACAGCCCGAGGCGTAGAGCTCCCCAATTTTACGGAGGAGTACGGAGTAATTTTCTTCGAAGGGGTTGGGTATTAAGGATATTACGCTGTGTTTAGGAACTCAATGTGGGGCAATTTACGTTTACAAACAAATAATTTTTTATGTAAAATAAAATACTTTTACCTTCACTAATTAGTCGTTTCTTCTAGTCTTTATGCTCCTTTCCTAAAAAAGTCATTGCTTTGATGCCCTCTGTGACACGAGCCAATCTTCTATTATTTTACGGTAACCGGCAACCCACCGCCCGCCACTGTGCAGTATAAACAAAGCTCCGCAAAACTTTTACTTTCAAAGTTTAATGAAATTAACCAATTTATACCCGTGAATTACCTACCCCTACTTTTGCCACTTTTCCTGCTTACTTCTTGTGACGGGGACAATGATCCGATGCCTACTTGTGAAACCTTACAATCCTTTGGTCCGGAAGTACTGCAGTTTACCGATCCCGGTCTCGCCACGGTTTCAGACCTCACTTTTGGCCCAGAAGGCATAGTCGCAACCGGCAGGATAGACCGGAGCCGGCTTCACCTAACCCAATTCACCCCCGATGGCGAGATTGCCTGGACAAAAGACCTGGGCATCGATTCCGGAGAGTCCATAAAGGTTATACCGGTGAGCTCCGGTGGTTACCTCGTAGGCGGCCGAACGCTGGAGTTTGGCTCCATTACCCAATTCTTGGCCATCCGAACGGACGCAGAAGGAGAAGAGCTCTGGACGAGTGGTTTCGGTGATTCCGGCGTCGACAACGCCGCTGGTCTGGAGGAAACAAGCAACGGTGGTTACATGATATTCGGCACTACCTCTTTGACGAACACAGCCATCCTGAACAATCTTTTCGACCTGAGGCTCGTCAATCTCGACGACAGCGGAACTGAAAGGTGGAGTAGAACCTTCGACCTGACCCTGAAGGATAATGCGCTTGCTTTCACCAAACCAACACAGGCGGAAGAAAAATACTGGGGTCTGATCAGCACCCTCCGAGACGGCTCCATTTTCCAGGACCTAACCCTTCTTGAATTTTCTGCCGAAGGGCAGGAACGGGCCCGTATCCCGCTTGGGATTACTAGTCAGGAAATATGGTCCCCCAACGCGATCCATCCTACCGCCGACGGAGGTGCCATCATCGGGATAACAACCAAGGAAAACGATGCGCAGGGAGTACCAAACGAAGCAACACTGATCAAGTTAAACCCGGCCGGCACTGTGGAATGGACACAAAGGTATTCAGCAATAAGATCCAGCCTCAGTGCCGTGATCCAGAATGCTGACGGTGGGTATACCTTTTTCGGTAATAAGCCAGATTACCGGCAGGACGTATCGGTCCTTTTCGTCGTCAACACCGACGATAGGGGCACGATCAGGTGGTGCCGAGAGTTTAGCATGACTGACTATGGAGCGGCGGGTGACCTGGTACAACTTCCGGACGGCGGCTACCTTCTTACAGGTCTGGCTTCGGACGAATCCGCTCCCTTTATCCATAGCCTATGGACCCTCCGGCTCGACGAAAATGGTTTGCCCCTTATTTAATTTTTTAGTGGAGGAGATTCCGGGCGCGGCCGCAGGTGCAATTTGAAGGTTAATAAAAAAGTAAGGTAAGCAGTCTCCAGCCGTTTTAAACGCAGCATCTTATCCCTATGGGACGCGAATTAAATAAAACGTGTTTCTTGATCTGGTGAATTTTGACTGCTGGT
>JAPKCQ010000438.1 GCA_026421165.1 Lewinella sp.
GAACTATCCGGATAAGCTACCAACTACGCGGTCCGAAAGCGGACAGCCTTTGATGCCCGGAGTAATGGAAGAGCAGGATTCAGAATAAGTCCTCCATCTCTTCCAGCAGCCTACAATACGGTGCCACGCAGCCGGAGGCTAAACCCCATCTACTCGATGTTGAAGAGCCAAGAGTACCAATATGTCTGTGCTCTTTGTGTCCTCCCTGTTCTCTGTTTCTCTGTACTACCTGTTTCTTTTTGCTATCTATGATCTCTGTTATCTTTATGCTTTAATGATCTCAATTCTCATCCTTAAAGAGCAAAGCCGTACCACCCCCGCGCTCGAAGAGCACATCGAAAGCTCCCTCAGGGAGTGAGCATCGGCCAGGCAAAACTTTATCCACCGGTTTTCATTAACCACTGAAAGTTTCTCTCCCGCAAGCTACCTTTGCCAACCAAAAGACCCCTCCCTCACCCCATGGGTAAAGACCTGGACAAAATAAAGCGACCGATCACCGCAGAGCTAGCCGCTTTTGAAAAGCGGTTCCGAGAGACCATGCGTTCTAAAGTAGCGCTGATGGACCGCATCACCTACTACATCGTAAAGCGAAAAGGCAAGCAGCTGCGCCCCATGTTCGTCTTCCTCTCCGCCAAGGTCTGCGGGGAAATCAACGATAATAGTTACGTTGCCGCTTCACTGATCGAACTGATCCATACCGCCAGCCTGGTACACGATGACGTGGTGGATGAATCTTACGAACGCCGTGGTTTTTTCAGCATCAATGCGCTCTGGAAGAACAAGATTGCTGTTTTAGTGGGAGATTTTTTCTTCGCGAAAGGGCTGCTTATCGCCCTCCGCCATAAGCAGTACCGGATACTGGAGATCATCTCCAACGCTGCCCAGGCCTTAAGCGAAGGCGAGCTCCTCCAGATTGAAAAAGCCCGTCGGCTCGACATCGACGAATCGATTTACTTTGACGTCATCCGCCAAAAAACAGCCAGTCTAATTGCCGCTAGCTGCATGGCCGGAGCGGCCTCCACTACCCAGGATGAAGAGACCCTTGAACTCATGCACGACTTCGGCGAAAAAATCGGCATTGCCTTCCAGATCAAGGACGACCTTTTCGACTTCGGCGTAGAAGACATCGGTAAACCCCGCGGTATCGACATCAAGGAAAAGAAGATGACCCTGCCGCTCATCCACGCCCTCAGCCAAGCGAATACAACAGAGCGCCGCCGCATCATCCGGATCATCAAAAAGCAGTCGGACAAGCCGGAGAAGGTGGCTGAAGTTATTCGTTTTGTCTATGAGAGCGAAGGGCTTTCCTACGCCGAAGCCGCCATGCTGCGCTACCGGGATGAGGCCTTTGCCTTACTCCGGAAAATGCCGGAGAGTGAGAGCCGGGATAGCCTGGAAGCGCTGGTTAACTACGTTGTGGAACGGAAGTACTAATCTTGGTTTTCGTGACGTCGTCCCGGTCGAGCCTTTCCGATGCGAGTTGCGGAGCAACTAGAAGTATGGCATTTTATTGCTCAGAGACTCGGTCTGGAAAGCCTCGACCGGGAGTTAGGTCATTCCATAGAGTTTGACGTAGGTATCTACCATATTCGCTACAGGGAACTCCCTTTCAGCCCGGCGGCGGCAAGCCTCACGATCCCTGCTCCCTTCAACCTCCCCCAGCACCCGCGCCAGCGCCTGAACATCATATTTTTCCACTAGGACACCCACTTCTTCCGTCACGATCTCCGCCGCAGCGCCACTCCGGAAACCCGCTACCGGAGTACCACAGGCCAGCATCTCAACGTAAGCCAAGCCGAAGGGCTCGTCCCACACCGAAGTAACCAAGCCGACGGCTGATTTACCGACAAGCGCTGCCAATTCTGCTTGGCTTAAGTGGCCAACATAGGTAATCTTCTCATCCAGTAGGGGCACGACCTTTTCATCAAAGTACTGTTGGTCGTAAACGGGACCCGCCAGCGTAAGCCGATAGCCCGCCGCCCTTGCCGCCGCGATGGCGAATTCCGCGCCTTTTTCGGGAGTAAAGCGTCCACACCACACCGCCGTCTTCCTTTCGGTAACGGCAGAGAATGGCCAATCGGCCAGTTCTATACCGTTATGAATCACGGTGTAGTCACCGATCAAATTCGCCCACTGCTCACCCAAAAAACGGCTAATGGAGACATAGTCATGATTACGCAAACGCCGCGTAAGCCTCGCTGTGAGCCGGTGTGATTTGTACGGCGGCGTATGCAACGTCGTCACCATTGGGAAGGGTAAGGCCCGGGCCAGCATCGGTGGCAGAAAATGAATACTGTTGTTGTGGACCACGTCGAACCCTCCCTTCTTAATTTGCCGCACCGCCGCCCGGACCGCCCGGGTATAGGCCAGGAAGCCCGGATTTTGTGCTACCGGACACGGAAAGACCTCAAACTTAGTGCTGGAATCCGGATGGGCGAATAGTGTCACTTCGTGACCCCGCTCCACCAACCCGCGTGCGAGCAGGTGGGTATGGATCTCCAGGCCGCCAGCGAAGGGTTCGGCGATGGGGAAACGTAGTGGGGCCAGAATAGCTACTTTCATCCGGTGAAGTTAGAGAGAGCTCGGTCATTCCAAGTGACTTTTCAACAGAATCCATAACGGCCAGAGGCGTAGTAACATTCTTGAAGCATAGAATGACCGAGCTTCTGCCCACACCAGATGTACGATAAAGACTTTTCATCCCGGTAGCCCACTAGTGGTCTGTCAACATTAAATATTGGGGTAATCTGCGATGCCTTTTGGTG
>JAPKCQ010000439.1 GCA_026421165.1 Lewinella sp.
GCAAAGGATTTTTTGAGAACGTAGGAACAAAAACGCCAAGCCGCAAATCGGACAGTTATTAAATCGACGTTCTTAAAGCGACGCCACTTGCGTGACGGCGTAGTTTTTTTCCCGTGATGAAACCCTGCCTCACTTAAGCGGTTTTCTACCAACAGACCAACAGACCAACAGACCAACAGACCAACAGACCCATGAAACAAGTATCCGAACTACTATCCCTGCTAGACCTCGAACGCATAGAGATGAACCTCTTCCGCGGAGAATCCCGCACGGTAGGCTCGCCTCGCGTATTTGGTGGACAGGTAATGGCCCAGGCACTTAGTGCTGCGATGCGTACGGTGCCGGAAGACCGCTTCGTCCACAGCTTCCACGGCTACTTCGTATTGCCGGGCGATCTGGAAATCCCGATCATCTTTGAAGTGGACCGTATTCGGGACGGCGGCTCGTTCACTACCCGCGCGGTCAAGGCTATTCAGAACGGTAAGGCCATCTTCCTTCTCACCGCTAGCTTCCAGCTTGATCAGGAGGGCTTTGACCACCAGGTGGAGATGCCGAAGGTGCTGGGTTACGAGGAGCTCGTGAGCTACGACGGGATGGCCAAGCAGTTCGGTGATCAACTGCCAAAGAATATTCATAAAGTCCTCAGCATTGAGCGACCTATTGAGTTCCGCCCCGTTGAGTTTCTGAACCCTTTTGCCGCCGAGGTCTATGAGCCAGTTCGGAACGTCTGGCTAAAGACCAAGGGCGAGATGCCGGCGGACCGTCGCCAGAATAACCTTGTTCTAGCCTACGCTTCCGATTACAACCTACTCACCACCGCGCTTTTTCCCCACGGCAAAGCCATCGACCATCGTAACCTCCAGATTGCTAGCTTGGATCATGCCATGTGGTTCCACCGGCCTTTCCGCGCTGATGAGTGGTTGCTGTACAGCATTGATTCACCTTCGGCCAGCGGCGCACGCGGCTTTACGCGCGGGAATATTTTTGATTCGGAAGGTAAGTTGGTGGCTAGTGTTGTGCAGGAGGGGCTTATGCGTAAGGCGCGGTAGCAGGATTTGTTTTATTCCTTAGGATTCGTTTTTACCTGCATAGATACGCCTTTTCTCTTTAGTTCCCACGATGCTTTTTGGGGTACTTCCAGGTAGATGGTTTGGCGTTTATGTGGATTCACCAGGCTGGTAGCGGACGATCTTGAGCGGCGCTTCATCGCACGAATTGTTCTCTCAATACCGTAGGCGACGGCGTAATCCCGATCCGCATCCTTAGTAATCCGAATTTTAAAATTTCCTTTCATTTTAAAATTGGTTTTGCCGGAAAAACCACTGATCGTATCGCTTACGGTACCGTATGCTTCAAGACTCCAGTACTGATCGTCGGCCGTGGTGCCCTGATCGTCAAAGCTGAGATCATTTTTCGCAGCAGATAGGCCAAATACTGAGCTCGCGTACCTGCTGCGAAACTCAGGATAGGTTGTACGGTCCTCCTGACGGTCCATTTTTTGGAGGTCACTGACTTTGTGTTCTAGGTAGCTAAGTTTGTCCAGTCCGGGTAAATCAGTGAAAACGGCGGGAAGCAGCGGTGCCAGTACTTCTACATCGGCTACTGAAAGTGATGTGTTGGGTAATTTCCAAAGGCTGCGAAGATCCGTTGGGCTATACCCAGCATTTCGCAGCAGCTGGATGTAGCGATCATTCACAGAGAAGTTGAAATAGTTAAGCCACAGGTAGTCTTTTTCGTTAATCGCTTTACCAGTGAAGTTTATTTCCTTCAGTAAGGATCGTTTATTGGTCGTGATCGTCATGATAGATGGGTTATTGGCTTCGGCGTCGCCCCAACCTTTTTTGTTTAGTTCTTTCCGGTATGCCTCGTTGGGTACAAACTCGAAAGTGTCGGCCTTACCGTTTTTATATAAAAGTAGGCTACCTGCGGCCCTCGTGATGGTCTGAGGGAAGGGGGCTTTCTTGTGCGCCCGCGATTCTTCCGCGGATAGTTCCACAATAGCGGCGTAGGTCGGACCGTATTTTACGTCTGTGAAAGTGAGGAACAAGGATTTTTTAGTGAAATCATACGAGCCGGCGAAAAGAATCGGTGGTAATCCAGTGCGGCTTGGCGATTCTCCGTCTGCTTCTGGCACCGCGACACCATTTTTGGCGGTACGCTCTGTAGGTTTTTTGGGCGCGGCCGCAGGTGCAAAATCCGGTATGGGCAAAGCGGGATTCGTCGCCAGTACTGGTAAAGGAGGCTCCGTCACGGATAACGAGGTGATCTCTGCTGGCCGGGCCAGCGAAGCAACTGCCGTTAAGGTAGGTGCATATTCCCTGACCGGGAAAGAAGTAAGCTCCGGCACAACGGCGTCCATTGGCGTGGGCAGCAATAGGGTAAGTAAACTAAATAGCAGGGTAATCACAACAATAATTTTCAGGAACCTTCCGCGCTGGTCCGATGGCGGCGGAGTTGGGTGAAGAAAAAGAAATTCAACCTCATCAAACGATAGCCCCGTAGGCAAATTACGGGTGGAAACCAGGAGCTCTTCCAATGTCTTATTGTGGCTCATAACAGAATGGTTTTAGCACTCATGACGAGTTGGCCGTAGTCCCGTGGCGAATCCGTTAGTAGTTCTCGCAAGCGCTTGCGGGCTCGGCTGAGCTTCATCTTCACGGACGCTTCCGAACTACCCTGCATTCCGGCGATTTCCCGGACGCTGAAACCGTTGATCTCGAAGAGGATCACGGCGTTGC
>JAPKCQ010000121.1 GCA_026421165.1 Lewinella sp.
GACTCGTTTAGCTTTGGCTACAATTTCACGTAACACAAAGAGTGATCACGCAGAAAGTCAAGTGAAAGGCCAAAGCAAAAGCAGCAATAATATATAACTATGTTTATTTAGACTAATTAAGAATAGTGCAAATGTAAGACACATTTTCATGCCCACCAAGAAAATTGATTGAAAAGAAAATGAAGGCAAAAATGATGTTCAGATATTTTCTTAGCCCGAGAGAATTCTTTTAGCGGATCGCTAACTCTTTGCGAAATAGGCCTTAGATTTGAACTATTCTTAATAAGTCTAAATAAAAATAGAGGTGCTAAATCGCAAGAAATCATTCAAAATTCATAGTTGTACCGGGGTGAAATTGAGTGTTCTCTTCTTTATCGTTTGAAGCAGGTGGTATATAAGGGACGGCTGCGGATGAAAAGTACCGGATAAAGGAGCAGGGTGGGGGAGCTCCGAAGGCCGGATTCATTGCTCCTCTAACTTTCCTTGCACCGGCGGCCTCGCCCTCATGAACACTTTTTTAGAAACAACTATAAACCAGCATATGCAGTTTGATTATCCCAAGATTTTTAAGAGCCATCGTGCCACGGGCTACGACGACTTTGTCCGGGCCTATATTCCCTTCTATGAGCATATCATGGCCCTCCTACCCAAGCTGATCGCCCAGGCCATCCCGGAGGGAAATCGGCCTATACTGGTGGCTGGATGCGGAACTGGAAATGAACTACTAGCGCTGGCGACCGCCCATCCTGAATGGCAGCTGGAGGGCATTGACCCCTCGCCAGAAATGATCACTCAAGCAAGGCATAAATTGACCGCTTACAGTAGAGTACGCCTAGCCAATGGGTACGTTTCAGACCTTCCCCTAGGTGCCTGCTACGGAGCGGTAACTTTACTATTCGTACTGCACTTTATACCCGATGATGGTGCTAAATTGTCGCTTCTGCGGGATGTAGCGAAACGTATGTTGCCCGGTGCTCCGCTGGTGTTATTAGACATATTTGGCCGCCCTGCCGAGCTCTCTGCTAACCTTGAAGTACTGAAGTTGATGATGCCGCCGGCGGCTGACCCTGCTGTAGTCGCAGAACGATTACGAACACTGCCGAATCGGATTAAATATATTCCGGAACGACGACTCGCAACACTGTTAGAAGATGCCGGATTTAGTGCACCGCAGCGCTTTTTCCAGGCGGCTATTTATGGTGGCTGGATTGCTTACAGAAAGGTCTCTCTAAGAACTTCATGCTAGGCTTTAGAAAATGGCTTTCCCATCCAGAATAGTAGCTACCGCCGCAGTCTTGGCGCCAGCCAGGATGACCTAAGGCGATTACGCAAACTTGATCACCCAACCAACAATTACGCCTTTAAGCAACTACCCGCCACAGGGAAAGCAGGCTCTAGTAATTTTAAAACCCTTAATGTCGTATCCTTACAAAAACAACCGTAGATGGATATCCGAACAAGTCACCGCATTTCTTTCCTTATTTTAGCCTACTTCTGCATTTTACCGGGCCTTTCCCGGGCGCAGGGAAACGATTGTGAAGCAACGACGCTAGCGGAATTCTTTGAATGTTACGGAGGGATAGCGTCCTACAGCGATCAATCAATCGCTGCGGTAACGACCTTCATCCAGGCGGAAGACGCATTGAAAGCGGGCGATTACACGAGTGCCAAGACGCTTGTCGACGCGCTTTTCGCTACTTACCCACGGGGCAGCAACGTCTGGTGGTCAGCGAGAGGTGACGTGGACGGAGCGAACGTTGGCAGCCCGCACGCCTACTACGGCTTGCGGATGATTGAAGACATCGCTGACTACTACCTCAACAATAGTGAGCCCGTAGAAGCCCGCAAAGCCAAGATGAAAATTGTCCTGGTAGGTTGCTCGGAGGGCACCCAGCCAACCAATCTTGTGGAGCTGGCCAGCGGAGGCGGGCCCTTTGTAGAAAACACCCTGGAGCCAAAACTGGTAGCAGACGATTACCGCATCGTAAGGCAGTCGTTCGAGCTTATGTCCAGCTACGTGACGGCGATAACGGGCGGGGAACTTGAAGTAGAAATAGAAATAATTGAGCTCCCTGATGTGTGCATGGATGTTTCCGTAAGCAGTGACTCGCCGCTAAGGGCAACGGGGAGCCTCGAACCTGTCTGGGCAGCTTTGAGCGACGAAGTAAAAGATGATACCGACTGGTGGTGGATGCTTTATCCATCGCACGTTCCGGAGTTTCCGGCCTTTGATAACAGCTCCTTTATTACCGGAGGAATGGGAGCTGCCAGCAACGGCGGCCCGGTATTCATCATCGACGATAAGTGGGTCTCCCGTAAACCGGCCCACCTTGGCGACGGTACTTATAGCGACATTGAGCGGAGGCTCTACCTACCCCAATGGCTGCAGCATGAGTTCTTCCATCACCTTTACCGGGTTTATCCCGAATTGGAGTTGGAGGTCAACGGCCACGACTGGTTTAACGCTGCTTTTTGGCCAGCTGATTTCGAAGGCCAGTTCGAAGCAGACTACTACGCGGAGACCTTGCACAAGCGGCTTCAGCCAGATTGCGCGCCACTAGCAACGAGACTTATTACCAGGCTCGATGACGGGGTTGTTCAGGAAGTAGACAAATTGTCAATCGATGAATTGGTCGGTTCTTATTCGTTAGACAATGTCCAAAACGAATGGCATGAAGGACGAATTCTGAAGCAAGGAGACCGGTACTTTTGGCGTAATGCGGCGAACGTCCAGTGGGAGGTAACCCCAAACATTGAGGAGGCGAAGCTGGAAACTGGCCCAGATTGTCCTTACCCCGGCCAAGACTTTTTTATCGAACTGTTCCAAACGGTGGAAGGAGACTACGTTCCTGGGGCCGTCGCCTTGAAGTTTAACGGTGAGCCGTATAAGAAAAGGTTTGACCTCCTTCGCGGATCGGTACCCATCGAAATCGCCCTGGGCGGTTATGAGCGGAGGCCAAGCTCCTCTGCCCTTCACGCTGGGCAGATCGTCAAAGAAACGGGCCAGTTGTTTTGGGAAAACGAAGCGGGTGACCGCTGGTCGCTTACGCCTAATACGGAGGAAGAAGCTTTTGGCCTCAATGACGACAGTCCGACACCTGACCAGGCGTTCGAATTGATCGTCGTAGAAGGGGAATGCGGGCTATACGTTCTAGGTTTCAAGTACCTGGATTACTACTACTGGAAGCCGAAAAGAGATGCGTCAAACGAATCACCGACCCTGACCAATCCGCTCACTAACCTGGAACTGGAGGCAGGCTTTACCACTCACCCTGTCGGCTTAGCCGGAGTATTCTCGGACCCGGAAAACGATACCTTACTGTTCTTTGCCACCAGCTACGAATCAAGCCTGGTCTCTACCAACGTCGACGTTCAGGAACTGACCCTTGGGGGCGGTGAAACTGGGGATGTAACCATCCTCGTTACCGCAGTCGACTTTAATGGCGGACTGGTGACCGATGAATTCGAAGTGGGCGTAGGTGAAGTGGTGTCTACCGAGAATGGTGGAATACCGCGTCCGCCGATCTCCTTTTCTCCAAACCCGGCGAAGAATCACATCTTCGCCTTCGGGGCACTATCCGCATACGATATTTCGATATTCTCGACGGGTGGAGCTTTGCAGCAGGATTACCAGCTTTCGGGGTCAGGTGCGCGGATTGATCTTAGTTCTTTTCCTGCAGGGGTCTACTTGGTTCGTGTCGCTCATAAGAATACGGGCAGCGTTACGGTTGAGAAAATAGTCAAGCATTAAGGTAGAGGAGCTTCAGCTCCGACCTTCACTTCACTCGGACCAGGAGGTCCTCTACCTACAGTCCAAAAACCCCAGGCAACCAAAGCGCAATATCCTCAAAAAAAGTAATCAGGATAAGCACAAAAACCATAGCCCCCAAAAACGGTAGCAACGGCTTAATAACCTTGGATACCGACACTTTAGCGACGCCCGCCCCAACGAACAAGATCGTCCCCACCGGCGGCGTACAAAGCCCAATACAAAGGTTGAGTACCATGATGATACCGAAGTGAACCGGGTCCATACCCAGACTAACCACCACGGGCAGGAAGATCGGCGTGAAGATTAACACCGCCGGCGTCATGTCCATAAACGTACCTACCACCAGTAGGGTGAGGTTGATGAGCAGGAAGATCAGGACCGGGCTGCTCACCGTCTCCAGCAAAAAATCGGTCATCAACTGCGGGATGCCCTCGAAGGAGAATAGCCACGACATCGCCATTGACGTACAGATTAAAAACATCACCACCGCCGTAGTCTTGGCGCTGGCCAGGATGATCTTCGGCAGCTGCTTAGCGGTGATGGTGCCGTAAGCAAAGCCGAGAACGAGCGCGTAGAGTACCGCAATTGCCGCAGCCTCAGTAGCGGTAAATATTCCCTTTACGATGCCACCGACAATCACAAACAGCATCAGTAAGCTGAAAAATGCCTTCCGGAAATCAGTCCAGACCTGACCCAACTTTATCCGCTCTCCACGGGCAAACTTGCGCTTACGGGCAATTACTGCGGCAACGATCATCAGGGCCAGCCCAACCAGTAAGCCAGGCACATAACCGGCAATGAACAGCGCCGCTACGGAAGCCGCACCGCCACTGGCCAGGGCGTAAACGATAAGTACGTTGCTTGGCGGGATCAGCAGTCCCGTAGTAGAGGCGGTAATATTGAGCGCGGCACTGAAGGGACGGGGGTAGCCTTCCTCTTCCATCCGGTCCGTCATCACGCTACCAATCGCCGAGGCGGCCGCTACCGCAGAGCCGGAAATTGCGCCGAAAAGCATCGCCGCCAGGGTATTCACGTAAGCCAGCCCGCCCGGTAAACTCCCGACGAGCGATTTGGCTAGGTTAATCAAGCGGTTCGCGACGCCGCCCTGGTTCATCAGCTCACCCGCCAGCACAAAGAAGGGGATGGCCAGCAGCGAAAAGCTATCAATACCGGTCGTCATCCGTTGCGAAACGGTCGTGATGCCCGGCAGAAAAGCGATGTTTAGCAAAATGGTCAGCGTAGTGGATATCCCGATACTATAGGCTACAGGAACACCATAAGCCAAAAGTCCGAAAAAGCTGACAAACAATAAGATAATACTAATGACCTCAATGCTCATGGCGGCGGTAGTTGTAGATGGAGAAAAACATAATCAGTAGCCCGCTGACCGGTACGATGGCGTAAACAAGGCCCAACGGAACCTGCATCGCTGCCGAAAGCTGGCCCAGCCGCAGCGTAGTGTAAACGAGGTTACCTCCGCCAATTACCATCACGATGAAGGCGAAGACAAGCATGAACAACTCAATGACTTTTAACCTCTTGGCCCTGGCTGTGGGACTTAGCTTATTCAGCCAGTAGTCCATTGAAAGGTGCTCTTGCCGCCCGTTGAGGTAGGCCGCACCCAGAATAGTGAGCCAGATGAGGGCAAAGCGGGCAAACTCTTCCGTAAACGAGAAGGACTGGTTGAGTACGTAGCGGCCAAAGACCTGCCACAATACGTCGAGCACCAGGAGGCTGAAGATCAGGATCAGTAGGAACTCTATGGCCCGGTTTATGTTTTGGTATAATGTTTTCATTGACAGTGAATATAAAACTAGGAACTAGGAACTAGAGAACTAGTAACTAGCGACTAGCTCCCTAGCTCCTAGCTCCTAGCTCCTAGTTACTAGCTCTCTAGTTACTAGTTACTAATATAGCCTCCACAAGTTTCTTCATAACCGGGTCCTCACTAAACGCTGCTAAAACCCCTTTGGAGCTTTCGGCGAAGAGCGATTTCTCCGGCTTGTAAATCTCCACGCCTGCGGCGGCGAGCTTGGTCATACACTCCTCTACGTTCTCAGCCCAGAAGACCTTTTGCGCCTGGGCGGATTCAAAGGCGGCTTTCATTACCCATTTTTGCTCTTGCGCGTTGAGCGTCTTCCAGTACTCCGTACCCATCACGAGTACGTCGGGGACGGAGCTGTGCTCGTCCAGGGTGTAGTACTTGGCGATTTCGAAGTGGCCGGAGGTGACGAAGGAGGGCGGGTTGTTTTCCGCACCGTCCACCACGCCTTGTTCCAGGGCGGAGTAGAGTTCGCCGTAGGCCATCGGGGTGGCCGATGCGCCCATTTCGTTGACCATGTCTACCGACATCTGGTGGTTCATCACCCGGATCTTCATGCCTTCAAGGTCGTCCGGCGTTTTAACCGGTTTTTTAACGGTGTAGAAGCTCCGGCTTCCGGCGTCGTAAAAGCAGAGGCCCTTCAGGAGGTAATCGCTGCCAGCTTCCAGGATGCCTTTCCCGGTGGAGCCTTCCAGTACCTTGAACATGTGGTCTTTACTGCGGAAGAGGTAGGGGACGCCCAGTACTTTATACTCCGGAGCGAAGTTGGCCATCGTAGCGGCACTCACTTTCGTCATGGCGATGCTGCCGATCTGTAATAATTCGAGTACTTCCCGCTCCGATCCGAGCTGACCGTCGGGGAAGATCTTGACGTCCATCTTTCCTTTGGATCTAGTGCGCAAACTCTTCGCGAAGACCTCCATACCCTTGTGCACCGGGTGTACCGTCGGAAGGGTATGTGCGAGGTAGACGACCTTTTTGCCGCCGAGGTCGTTGCAGCCGCTTAGGGGTAGGAGGCAGATGATGGTTAGAAGGACAAGCGGAAAGCCGAAGTGGTGGAGCCGAGGTGCCCGTTGTTTTCCCCTCTCTCCCGGTCCCTTTCGCTGCGCGGCTGCCTGAGGCGGTCTTAGGGAGAGGGGAGACGGTTCAGGCGGCAAAACGTCCAGTAGTGTGGCCGTATTCTTAGCATTTTTTATCCATTGATGGGTTGTACGCCTCATACCTGTGTCGGTTTTTCCTGGTGGAAGTTAAAGTAATTCCTTGCGTTGCGGTAGCAGATGTCCTGCACTGTTTCGCCGAGGAGGTCGAGATCGTTGGGCAGCAAACCTTCGTGTACATCGTTGCCGAACTGGTTGCAGAGAATCCGCCGGAAGTATTCGTGCCGGGGGAAGGAGAGGAAGCTGCGGCTATCCGTTAGCATCCCCACGAAGCGGCTCAGTAGGCCCATGTTGGAGAGGGCGTCGATTTGTTTTTCCATCCCGTCTTTCTGGTCGAGGAACCACCAGGCGGAGCCCCACTGAATCTTGCCGGCTAGGCTGCCGTCGTTGAAGTTGCCCGCCATGGTGGCGAAGAGTTCGTTGTCGCGCGGGTTTAGGTTGTAGAGGATGGTTTTGGGTAACTTTTCTTTTACGTCGAGTCCGTTGAGGAAGGCGGAGAGGCCTTCTGCTTGAGCGAAATCACCGATACTATCGCAGCCCACGTCGGCACCTACCGATTTCAGGAGGCGGCTGTTGTTGTTCCTGATCGGGCCGAGGTGCAGCTGCATCGTCCAGCCGCGTTGGTGATACATCGTGGCCAGTTCGTGAAGCAATGCCATCTGGAACTGTCGTTGTTCTTGCGGGGAGAGTGCTTTATTGGAGCGCCGCTTCTCCATCATTGCGTTCAGGTTTACGCCAGCGTAATCGTCGGTAAAGAGCTGGTTCAGGCCGTGGTCAGAGAGTTGGCAGCCAAGTTCGTGGAAGTAGTCAACGCGGCTTTCCAGTGCGGCGGCTAGCTGGTTGAAGGTCCTGATTTCATCGCCGGTGATTTCTTCTAGTTTATGGAGAAAATCAAGGTGATCGCCGGCACCGATGGTTAGGAATTTATCAGGACGGAAGGTGGGCAGCATCATTAGGGCGCGGCCGCCGGTGCGGTGTTGTTGATGAAAGAGCAATGAATCGGTAGGATGATCGGTCGTGCAAACCACTTCGACCTTCAGCTGCTCCAATAGCCCGACGCTCGAATAGCTTGCCCGTTGTAAACGCTCCGTAGTAGCATCGTAGACGGCGTCGGCATTGTCTCCGGACAGCAGATCGTTGATCCCGAAATACCGCTGTAATTCCAGGTGCGTCCAGTGGTAAAGTGGGTTTCTGATCGTTTTGGGGACGGTCTCGGCCCACTTCCTGAATTTCTCCCGGTCCGGCGCTGCTCCGGTGATGTACTTTTCGTTGATGCCGTTGGCCCGCATGGCCCGCCACTTATAATGGTCACCGTCCAGCCACACTTCGGTGATGTTCTTGAACTGATGGTTCGCAGCGATTTCCTCGGGTGATAGGTGGTTGTGGTAATCAATGATGGGTAGGCCGGCGGCATACTCGTGGTAGAGGCGCTCGGCGGTGGGGGTTTGTAAGAGGAAGTTTTGGTCTAGGAAGGTTTTCATTGTTGTTTTGCTTGGTCGCGGCGCTCTTTGTGCTTCGCGCTTTTTATCTCATAGAGCTAAACGGAGTTTGGCACAGAGTTGTGATAGTAGTCTGGAACTGTTACGAGGCAACTCTGTGTAAACCTCTGCTTAACGCTGTGCGATAGATTCTTCGGCAAAGCCGAGCTAGAACCCGGAGGGTAGGGCTTCTCAAGAGGACCGCAAAATCCCCATTTCTAATCCCCGCAATTCCGCCAGCCCCCGCAAGCGGCCGATGGCGGAGTAACCAGGATTGGTCCGTTTTGTGAGGTCATCCAACATCTTATGCCCGTGGTCGGGCCGCATCGGGATGCTGACGCCCTGGGCTCCGGCTGCGGTCAGTAATTCTTTCATAACCGCATACATATCCACATCACCGTCGAGGTGGTCGGCTTCGTAGAAGTTGCCGCCCGCGTCGCGCTTGGTGGCGCGCAGGTGGATGAAGTGGATCCTGTCGCCCATCCGTTCCACCATTCCGGGTAGGTCGTTGTCCGGTCGGGTACCGTAGGAGCCGGTGCAGAAGCAGAGTCCGTTGGCGGGGGTGTCCACTGCTTTTAAGAGATGATTTGCGTCGGCTTCAGTGCTCATGATCCGCGGGAGGCCGAGGAGGGGGAAGGGCGGATCATCCGGATGGATGGCCAGCTTCACACCGACGTCTTCCGCAACCGGAGCAATCTCTTTCAGGAATAAAATGAGGTTCTTCCGAAGCGTCTTCGCGTCGATACCGGCGTAGCTGTCGAGAATAGATTGGAAAGAGGACAGCGTCTGCTGGCCTTCGGTCGTACCACCGGGTAGCCCCGCGATGATGAAACCGGTGAGGCGTTGCTTGTCCGCTTCGTTCATGTCCGCAAACCGTTCCTTGGCGGCTTGGCGCTCGGCTTCTGTGTAGTCGTTTTCTGCTCCTGGCCGCTTTAGGAGGAACAAGTCGAAAGCGGTAAAGGCGGCGCGTTCGAAGTAGAGGGCCTCGCTGCCGTCGGGGAGTTTGTACTCCAGTTCGGTTCGCGTCCAGTCCATAACGGGCATGAAGTTGTAGGTTACTATGGCGATGCCGCAGGACGCAAGGTTGCGGATGCTGGTTTGGTAGTTTTCTATCCACTTGAGGTAGCTGCCGGAGCGCCGCTTGATGTCTTCGTGTACGGGGATACTCTCTACTACCGACCATTTGAGGCCGGCGGTTTCGATCATTTCTTTGCGTTCCTGGATTGCTACAACCGGCCAGACTTCTCCGTTCGGAATCTGGTGCAGGGCGGTTACTACGCCCGTTGCTCCGGACTGCCGTACGTCGGCCAGGCTGACGGGGTCGTTGGGGCCGTACCAGCGCCAGGTTTGTTCTAGGTTTTTCATTGAAGGTTGATTGGAAAATCCATTTTTTGGTATGTCGACAAATCGATATACCTATATATACGAGTTGTGTTTAAACGCGCAGTTGTCAGATGCCTACACACCACAAAAAGCACTAAACCCACCATCCACCGGAACAACAATGCCATTAACAAAGGAAGATTGCTCATCACAAAGCCAAAGTAACGTGCTCATCAATTCTTCCGGCCGCCCAAAGCGTTTGAGTGGCGTCTGGCTAATGATGGTCTCACCGCGTGCGGTGAGACTACCGTCTTTCTCCAGCAGAAGGCTGCGGTTTTGCTCAGCGATGAAGAAGCCCGGAGCGATGGCGTTCACCCGGATACCTTCACCGTACTTGGCCGCAAGCTCCACGGCCAGCCAGCGGGTAAAGTTGTCCACGGCAGCCTTCGCCGCGGAATAACCAACCACACGGGAAATCGGAAGCAGTGCCGCCATGGAGGAGATGTTGACGATGCAGCCACTGCCCTGCGCCACCATTGGTTTGGCGAAGGCGATGCTGGGAATGACCGTTCCCAGGAGGTTCAAGTCGTTCACCTGGCGGAAGTCTTCGATGCCTAGTTCGAAGATGGAGCTGTCAGGACCAACCGTGGCGCCCGGCCGGTTACCGCCCGCTCCGTTCACCAGAATGTCTACCCGACCCGCCTTGCTCATAATATCTTCCACTGCACCTGCGACCGCGCCCTCATCAAGCACGTCGCACTGAACGGCTTCAATGGTATGCCCTTCTTTGGCGAAATTCGCGACAACGGCAGCAGATTTTTCGGCGTTGCGGCCAAGGATAAATACCCGGGCGCCAGCACCTACTAAAGCCTTTACAAAGGCGTTGCCAAGGGTTCCGTTTCCGCCGGTTATTACGGCTACTTTGTTCTTCATGGTTCGTTTTTTCTGGAGTGGTAAGATAGAACTCATTGGGGGAAATCAACTTTGTCGTAAGAACGCAGTGGTTCCGGGTTGCCATCCGGCAGATAAATTAGTCAATAAGAAGTTTGGTTCGGGCTAGTTGTCCTGATTCAGACTGAACCACCAGGACGTAAAAACCCTTCGGCAGGGTAGAAACGTCGACGGTTTCAAGGTGGCTAATCGGAAACGATCCGGTAGCAGATCGTCCGTTCATCGAAATTAGCTGGGCAGTGTAAGTGGCCCTGGTGGGAAGCTCGACGGTAATGGACCGCGCAGCGGGGTTGGGGTAAATTCGGACCTCCGCTTGTAGAAATGGGTCGAAAGTTGAAGTGGCGCCAAGAATTATGTCTGTGGGAAGGTCCGTGCCTTCGGTAGGTGCACTGGCTTCTGTGATGTTTACGGCCATCCAGTCTACGTAAGCACCGTAATCAGCGCCGCCAGATTTGCCCCACTCGAAGTACAACTGGTCGCGCTCGTCGTTGCTCTCGCCAGAGATGAATGGGGTAGTGTCCTCATCCAGATAGACGGTAGTTGTTCTTCCGTTTACGACCAGGCGAACGATGTGGTAGTCACCGTTCCAGTTGAAGGGCAGGTCTTCCTCGATGGTGGGGGAGGAACGCTCAAACTTGATCGTGCGGCTGTTCAGCCGCACCTTTTGCCGCCAGCCGAAAGCGTGGACGTCGAGGTGCATCATACCGCTCGCATTGTCGTCGATTCCCCGGACGCGGGCTACGATGGTAATGGTAGAGTCCTGGTCGCTCAGGTCAAATCGCCAGCGGAAATTCTCTTCCGTATCACTGCGGTAACCAAAGATCGAATTACCCGCGTTGTCGGGATCGGTAAAGAGGACGTCAAGGGTGGGGACTACCGGGGCAGTGTTGAGGTCGAAAAAGCCGGTCTCGGCTTCCGGACGGGCGTTGCCGCGGTAGACGTACCAGGGCGCGTCCGGGTTGTTATCTCCGGTGGTGAAACTCCAAACCTCGCTCGTCACCGTACCGTTCTGGTTGATGGACGCCACGCGCCAGTAATAG
>JAPKCQ010000440.1 GCA_026421165.1 Lewinella sp.
GTGAGGGTTCCTGTGGGCAGGGCGTTGCGCGCGTTTCTGTCTAGGTGCCAGCGGGATTGGCCCATGGCCCAACAGGCGGCGAGGAAGAGAACTAAAAGGCTGAAAGTGATGGTTAGGCGACGTTTCATGTACCCGGTTTTCCATCAATTTACGTAAAATCATTGGCCCTTAGTGGGTGGAGCGCCTCTGGCGCGATTCTTTAAAGGTAAATCGCACAAGAGGTGCTCAATCCAGCTCAAAGTTTCGATTTGTTATACACATTGATTTAATCAATAAAATAAGCGGATTGCGCGGAAGCTCTACCTTTAAGCCCAAATAAAACCACCCATGCGCTACCTAGCCTACCTCACCTTGCTACTATTCACCCTTGCCTGCACCAGCGACCGCGCCCCCGAAACGGACGGAAATAAAGGAAGCGAAACCCTCGGCAAAATGCTGACGGAGTACAACGAAGACCGCCTGAAACTAAGCCCCATGGAAGCCACCTTCCAGGGCGATAACCGTTACAACGACTACCTGCCAAACATGCTCACGGCCGACTACCGGGATGAACTGCACCGCTTTTACCAAAAAGCGGCCGACGGCCTGGACCAAATTGACCGCAGCAGCCTGAACACTGATGAAAAAGTAAGCTACGACGTACTACGCTGGGAAACGGACATCAACCGCGCAGCCCTGACCTTCCGCGAAGACCTCCTGCCCCTCGATCAATTCAACGGCTTTCACCTCATGATCGGCCAGCTGGCCAGCGGACAAAGCGCCCAGCCCTTCAAAACCGTTGAAGACTACGACAACTGGCTCAGCCGCACCACCGACTTTACCGGTATGCTCGATACCGCAATGGTGCGGATGCAACAGGGAGTCGCCCAAGGCTACGTTTTGCCCTCCTCTTTGATCGCTAAACTCCAGCCCCAACTGGACGATATGACCAAGGAGCCGCTCGAAGATCACCTATACTACGGCCCGATCCGTAGCTTGCCAGATGATATTACGGGGGAAGACCGCAAACGGCTAACCGACAGTTACCGCAGTATGGTTCAGGGAATCACAACGAAGTTCACCGAGCTCGCAGCTTTCGTTAGCGAAGACTACGCGCCGGCCGGACGCGCCAGCAGCGGCATCAGCGAAATCCCCCAAGGCCCAGACTACTACAAGCACCTCATCAAGCGTTACACCACCACGGAGATGACGGCCGACGAGATCCATCAGCTAGGACTGAAGGAAGTCGCCCGCCTGAAGGGGGAAATGGAAAAAGTGAAAACCGAGGTCGGCTTCGACGGCGACCTGAAGAGCTTCTTCGACCACGTCCGTACCAAGCCCGAACTCAGCCCCTTCGATAAGCCGGAACAAGTGATCGCCAACTTCAACGCCATCCACGAAAAGATGAAGCCGCAGCTCGCCAAGCTCTTCGACCAGACCCCAAAAACAACCTTCGAGGTGCGCCGGACCGAAGCTTTCCGCGAGGCGAGTGCTTCGGCCGAATACAACCCCGGTAGCCAGGACGGTAGCCGCCCCGGCATCTTCTACGTCCCGATCCCCGACGTGGAGAACTACAACATCTTTAGCGACGAAGACCTCTTTCTGCACGAAGCCATCCCCGGTCACCACTACCAGTTCAGCCTCACGCAGGAGAACGAGAACCTGCCCGACTTCCGCCGCTCGCTCTGGTACTCCGCTTACGGCGAGGGCTGGGCGCTGTACACCGAGAGCCTGGGTAAGGAACTCGGTCTGTACGATGACCCCTACCAGTATTTCGGCATGCTGAGTGCGGAGATGCACCGAGCGATTCGCCTGGTCGTTGATACCGGCCTGCACAGCAAAGGCTGGAGTCGCGAAAAAGCCATTCAGTACAGCCTTGACAATGAGGCGGAATCGGAAGCCTCCATCATCGCTGAGATCGAACGGTACATGGCCATCCCCGGGCAGGCGCTGAGTTATAAAATTGGCCAGCTAAAAATTCGCGAACTGCGGGCTAAGGCGGAACGAGAGCTGGGGGACAAATTTGACATCAAGGCTTTTCATAACCTCGTGCTCAGCCCCGGTTGCGTGCCGCTGGCCGTGCTGGAGACTATGGTGGAGGAGTGGATGGTAGAACTGGTCTCGGCTAACTAAAAGTCCCGGAGTTGCACTTCTGGCTACGCTAGACGTCCTTCCGGGACTCTGCGCTCTAAACCATTCCCCTGCATCCTGCGTTCGCGCCTGAAAATGACCAAATGAAAAGAGATTTCCTCCGCCTTCTGAAAGAACTAGACGAAGAAGAGCTCCGCGAGGAGCTGAAATCTCTGTACGAGCGCTTTCCAGTCCTCCGCGAATACTATAAGCTAGAACTGAGCGGAAGTACGAAAACAGTGCTCGATAAGTATAAAAAGGACGTCCGTAAAGCTTTCTTTACCGGCCGCCGGCGCATGGGCAAACGCGGGCGTAGTAACTCTGCGAAGGTGATGAAGGACTTCAAGGAAGTCTCGATCCACGTCAAAGATTTGATCGAACTTAATTTCTACCGCGTAGCCGTGATGATAGAAGCGATGGACTATTACAACGTAGACAACGAACCCTTCTACAACTCCATGCTCAAAAGCTTCGAGCGGGCAGCAAAGATGGCTCAGCAAGAACTAATGCTCGATACTTTTCGGGAAATGGCCAACGATATTGTTGCGCACTTTGAGGGGGTTGACCCCTACGGTAGCGGGGTAGATTTGCGGAGGAGGTTTCAGGCATATTGGGAAGA
>JAPKCQ010000441.1 GCA_026421165.1 Lewinella sp.
ACGCGCGAAAGATGGAGGCCGCTTTGAGACCCTAGGGAATGTTGCCACGCGCGAAGGATGGAGGCCGCTTTGAGACCCTAGGGAATGTTGCTTAACTTCATCATCCTCAATACCGCTAGTATGCCGCAGCCAGCCAGACCGATTATCCAGCCCAATACCTACTATCACATCTACAACCGAGGGGTAAATCGGCGGACGATTTTCAAGGGCGATGGCGATTACCAACGCTTTCTAAAACTATTGGGAAAGTATATGGAGCCGGTAGGGTCGGTGCTCTCGTATGCGCTGATGCGGGATCATTTCCACCTGACCGTTCTCATGAACCCCGCCAGTGCCGTGCCCCCAAAACTACTGCGCACGCCCCATGCGTTAGGCCGAACGTTTAGCCACCTGCAAAATGCTTACGCCAACTACTTCAACCATAAGTACAATACGGTGAGTGGCTTGTTTGAAACGCCTTATGAACGAAAAGAAGTAACCTCTTTAGTTTACCTGCGTAACCTGATTGTCTATCATCACCGTAATCCGGATAAGCACGGTGTTGAGCAGGGTTTTAAGCAATACTTCTGGACGTCTTACCAGGAGCTCTCTAGTCCTCTCGTAGAAACCCATGTCGCAAAAGCGTTAACGCTGTCTAAGTTTGGTGGCGTAGAAGCTTTCTTTGCCGCCCACGATGCGGCTATTCCGTTGGAGATGGCTGACTTCGAGTTTGGGGGTGGGCAGGATTAATATGGCGTCCCTTAGGGCGATCTACGGATTCTGGTGTTGCCTACGTTTTACTTAATTCGCGTTCCATAGACAAATAAGAGGTTTTTTTAAACGAATTAAAACTTTTTGTTTATCATTGTGCTGACAGCAGCACATCCCCCAAAATGGCCAAAACAAAAATAACCTTCTTCTGCCGCGCCTGCGGCGCAGAATCCCCAAAATGGATGGGCCAGTGCCAGTCCTGCAAAGAGTGGAACACCCTCATAGAAGAAAAAATAGTAAAAACCAAAAACGAACGCCTCGACAACAAAACCGACTGGCGCTCCGTAAACGAATCCCCTCCCGGTGGCTCTTCGCCTTCCGCAATGGTCGGCAAAGGCCCACGCCCAATCCAGCTCGAAAAGGTAGTCGCCGGAGATGTCCAGCGCCTCGAATCTCCCGACCGCGAGCTAAACCGCGTCCTCGGCGGCGGCATCGTCCCCGGCAGCATCGTCCTCTTCGGCGGCCAGCCCGGTATCGGTAAGTCAACCTTGCTGCTTCAGCTCGCCCTCCAGCTCGGCCGCAAAGTCCTCTACGTCTCCGGTGAAGAGTCCGAACAGCAGATCAAAATGCGGGCCGACCGTCTCGGCGGAGACAAAACCCAGTGCTACCTCCTCACCGAAACCAACTCCACCAAAGTCCTCCAGCACGCAGCCGAGATAAAACCCGAGCTGCTCATCATCGACTCCATCCAGACCCTGGCCAGCCCGCACGTAGACAGCATGGCCGGAACCGTCAGCCAGGTGCGCGAGTGCGCCGCCGAGCTGCAGCGCTTTGCCAAAGAGTCCGGCATCCCAACCTTCCTAATCGGCCACATCACCAAGGAAGGCTCCATCGCCGGACCGAAGCTGCTTGAACACATCGTCGACGCCGTCCTCCAGTTCGAAGGTGACCGCAACTACACCTACCGCATCCTCCGCACCCTCAAAAACCGCTTCGGCTCCACCGACGAACTAGGAATCTACCAAATGGAAGCCACCGGCCTCCGCGAAGTCTCCAACCCTAGCGAACTCCTCCTCTCCGAAAGAGATGAAGACCTCTCCGGCTCCGCAGTCTGTGCTACCGTGGAGGGTATGCGACCAATGCTGGTCGAAGTGCAGAGTTTAGTTAGTGCCGCCGTTTATGGTAATCCTCAACGCACGTCCACTGGCTATGACGCTAAGCGGCTAAACATGCTCCTGGCCGTCCTCGAAAAACGGGCAGGCCTACCCCTGGCCAATCAGGATGTATTTCTCAACATTGCCGGTGGCCTAAAGGTAGATGACCCGGCCATCGATCTGTCCATCATTTCCGCGCTGCTGAGCAGCGCCATGGACGTGACCGTCCCGCCAGACGTATGCTTCGCCGGCGAAGTAGGCCTCAGCGGAGAAATCCGCGCCGTCACCCGCATCGAGCAACGCATCCAGGAAGCAGACCGGCTTGGTTTTAAACGCATCTACGTCTCTAAGTACAATACCAAAGGACTTGATCCCGACCGGTATGGTATTCGGATCATTACGCTGGCTACGGTGCGGGAGTTGTACGAGGCTTTGTTTGCGTGATAGGATGATTTTACTGTGAAATCGACAGTACGGACACGATCTAGGGTGATACCTTAATACTACCCTTTACCGCTTGCCCTCAACGGTAGTATAACACATCGTATACAAGCTTTCTAACGCCGAGTACTCCGTCACATCTCCCTGCTAAGGGCCGACTTTTCGCTACGTGGCTATTCATATGTTTGCAGTACGAAGATAAATGATCACATAAGGTGCCAATTGTAGGGTAAGGTATGTCGTATGCCTATAATACAGCGTTTTAGTGGGCCTGACTCCTTCGGAATTATAATGAAAACGGGATGGAAAACCTCACCACTAGAAACATTAAAAAGGGCTTGTGCAGCGTATGCTAAAAAAAGCACAGTGCACAAGCCCTTTAGGAACGCGAACAAAATAAAGTGACATTCTTGAGCGTCTTATTTTGCCCTCACCG
>JAPKCQ010000009.1 GCA_026421165.1 Lewinella sp.
AATGCCCTCCGACCGCCAACAACAAGCCCAGACCATACGCAAAACCCGCAAGCTTCATCGCCTGTCGGGTATCAGCCTGTTCGTCTTTTTCTTTATTATGGCGATAACCGGTATCCTGCTGGGCTGGAAGAAGCACAGTGGTGAAGCAATCATGCCGGATACCTATAAAGGAACGACGGATGATATGACCGCCTGGTTACCACTTGACACCCTTAGGTCTTTGGCCTCCGAAGTGGTCTACCGCGAAACGGGAACGCTGTCCGAAATTGATCGGATCGATGTGCGGCCCGGCAAAGGGAGCATGAAGTTCCTGTTCAAGGGCGGTTACCGCGAGGTACAGCTAGATGCGGCAACGGGTGAAACCCTAAGCGTTGGCCGCCGGCATAACGACTGGATCGAGCAGGTACACGACGGCTCCATCATTGACGACTGGCTCGGCATCCCGCACAGCATCTTCAAGGTGTTTTACAATACGCTGATGGGCGTTGCGCTGGTGATCTTTACCGTTACCGGATTTTGGCTGTGGTATGGGCCTAAGCGGATGCGGAAGGGAGGAACTAGGAGTTAGTACTACTCAGGCTCCTAGTTCCCTAGCTCCTGGCTCTCTAGTTTCTAGCGCTCTAGTTTCTAGCTCCCTAGTTTCTAGTTCTCTAGTTTCTAGTTTCTAGCGCTCTAGTTTCTAGCTCCCTAGTTTCTATCTCCGAACCCCATCCTCCGCAATAAACCGTTTCTGGATCAGCTCATCGACCGTAGCCTTACGCACCTCCAGCACCGCGCCGGAGAAAAAGAGCGTCTTCCCGGCCAGGGCATGATTGGCGTCAAGCGTAACGGCCTCATCGTCCCATTTCAGGATTTTGGCGTTGACGGGTTTGCCGTCGGAACTGGTTAGGGTTACGAACTGACCGGCGACGAGCAGGGTCGGGTCTGTTTCTCCCCGTTCGTCCTGGAAGTGATGGATGGGCATGCTGAGGACGTGTTCCTTACCCGCTACGCCGTAGGCATCCTCCGGAGCCAGTTTGAAGGCGAAGCCGGTGCCGGACTTTAATCCGAAGAGGCGGCGCTCCCAGGCGGGCAGCATTTTACCGGCGCCGAACATGAATTTGAAGGGGTAGTTTACGTCCATCCGCTCCATTAGCGGCCCGCTTTCGCCGCCGTCGCGGACTTCGTAGGTTAGGGTTACTATCGTGTGGTCGTCAATTGTCATTTAGGGGTTGTTTGTTGCCGCTTAACTTTTGCCAAAGAATGACGGCGAAGACTAGAAACATACAGAGGTGAGCAGCCTTCAGCCAGTAACCATTCGGTGGCAAAGCACCGGTGGGTATGAATATCACCACCAGCGCATAAAGGCTTGCGCCGATGAGCAGAACTTGTAGGTAAAGAGGAAGGTCGAGTTTCATGGAATAATTAACGTCTGCTTCTGGCTTTGGTTTTATCCTAGAGGAAAACTTCAACGGCGCGTGAATCCTTACTGTTTTCTCTTAAATTTAGCCTGATAACCCAAACCATTGGGTGTTTTACCGTCTGATCCGTCTGCAGTAACACCTCTAACGCCTGCCACGCCTCCCCTCTCCCGAGGAGAAGGGCCGGGGGCAACGCTACAACCAACGAACATGAACAACCTCCTCCAAACCATTACCCTTTGTACCGTCCTACTCGTACTAAACGCTTGTAATGAACCGGGAAAAACGCTTGAAGCTCCGAAGGGCCCACCCAATTTGATCTTCATCCTCACCGATGACCTAGGCTACGGAGACCTGAGTTGCTACGGCTCTCCCCGCATCAATACGCCCCACCTGGATGGCATGGCCGCTGCAGGGCTAAAATTTACCAACTTCTACGCCTTCCCATCCTGCTCGCCGAGTCGGGCAGCGCTGATGACCGGTTGCTACCCGCCACGTGTGGGCATCCCCAACGTGATCGGTCCTCCCGGCCCGGCGTGGACGGCGGATAAGCAGTACGGCCTCAATCCTGATGAGACGACGCTTCCCGAAATGCTCAAAACGGCGGGCTACGCGACAGGAATGGTTGGTAAGTGGCACCTCGGCCACTGGCCAGAAACCATGCCCCGCAGGCAGGGTTTTGACTTTTTTTTCGGCCTGCCCTACAGCAACGATATGCTGCCCGAAAGAGGCTACCCCGACTTGCCGGTCTACGACGGTGAAAAGCCCGTCGACTATAATCCGGACCAGGCATTGCTCACCCAGTGGTACACGCAGAGGTCCCTCGATTTCATCCGTGAGAACCAGGACACTTCCTTCTTTCTCTACCTTGCCCATTCGATGCCGCACGTCCCGCTCTTTACCGGAGATGCCTACGCAGACCAGAGTCGCCAGGGCATTTATGCTGACGTGGTGGAGGAGATCGACGGCTCCGTGGGGACCATCCTGGCGGAACTTAAAACGTTGGGGCTGGACGAGAATACACTCGTTATTTTCACCTCAGACAACGGGCCGTGGCTCACCTATGGCAACCAGGGAGGCTCGGCCGGGCCGTTCCGGGAAGGTAAGGGCACTACCTACGAAGGCGGTATGCGGGTGCCGATGATTGCCCGCTGGCCAGGGCAGATTGAGGCCGGAAACATCAGTCACCGGACAGCTTCTTTGATCGATATCTTCCCGACCTTCGCAACGCTGGGGGAGGCCGAACTTCCCGCTACGAAGATTGATGGACAGGACATTTCCTCGCTTTTTACCGATTTTCGGCATTCTGTGTACGCGCCCAATAAGGAACCTTTTTGCTACTACCGTTCCGGGAACCTCGATGCTATTCGTGTGGGCAATTGGAAGCTTCATATTCCCCACAGGTTTCGTTTCGTAACCAACGTCGGTGACGATGGGGTGAGAGGCAATTATGGCTACGAAAGCACCGGCCTGGAGCTGTATGACTTACAAGGAGATGCCGCCGAAAAGTATAATGTAGCTGAAAAATTTCCGGAAAAAACGGTGGAACTCAAAGCGATAATCGAACGCCTACAGGCCGAGATGGATGCGGAGAAACGTACAGCTTTCTATCCGGCAGATGCGGAGGTGCAATGAGTTAACCATTCTCTTGTTTTTTTATTTGGGGCGCGCACGCAGGTGCCGCAGAAGGTTTTTTGAAAAGCAAAGCGTTTCTAATACGCCGTCGTCGGGTAGCGACATCCCTTCCCGCATCCTTTCAAGAATCTAGAACGTTCCCCTCCCATGACAACAACCGAAACGCTCATTATCGGTGCCGGACTAACCGGTCTGACCATTGCTTATGAACTCCACAAAGCCGGTAAGCCTTTCCTCCTCCTCGAAGCCCGCGACCGTACCGGTGGCCGGATCCTGACTTCCCGGACGGACGACGGTGCCCCCGTGGAAATCGGCGCAACCTGGCTGGGCAAAAAGCACGAGGACCTGATCGGCCTATTGTCTGAACTAGGCATTGGAACCTTCGAACAAGTAACCGGCGGCAGGGCCATTTACGAAGCAAGTTCGCTCAGCCCCGCTCAGGTGGTCCAACTGCCGCACAACGACGAACCAAGCTACCGGATCGCCGGCGGTAGCGAAATGCTGATCCGGGAACTATGGAGTAAAGTCCCGTCCGCCTCCGTCCGCCTCGACGAGCCGGTACTGGCCCTGAAAGGAATGACGGATTACGTAGAAGTGACGACCTCCCAGGGCGTTTATCAGGCAGGAAAGGTGGTGTCTACTTTACCGCCATACCTGTTTACGTCGAAGGTCACCGTAAGCCCGGCCTTACCCGACCAACTATTAAGCACTGCCCGCCAAACCCACACCTGGATGGGCGAGTCCATCAAGGTAGGCCTGCGCTACGCCAAGCCCTTCTGGCGGGAAGACGGTGGCCCCGGCGGAACGATCTTCAGCAACGTAGGTCCCGTTTCCGAGATGTACGACCACACCAATATTGAAGAAAACAAGTACGCCCTGAAGGGCTTCCTGAACGGGATGTACCATTCCGTTAGCCGGGAAGAACGCCGGGATATGGTGCTTACCCAACTTCGTAAATACTACGGCGAGGTCGTTGATGATTATCTCGCTTACGAAGAGGGTGTCTGGCGGCAGGAACTCTACACCTTTGCGGACTACGACGGCCACGTGCTGCCCCACCAGAACAACGGGCATCCGGTTTTCAGAGAAGAATACCTTGACGGTCGACTGCTGCTGGCTGGTGCTGAGACGGCGGTGCTTTATCCTGGGTATATGGACGGGGCGGTGCGTAGTGCGCGGCGGGTGGCGGGGTTAGTTCTTTAGTCTGTTAGTTCGTTGGTCTGTTGGTTTTTTAGGCTGCCACACTTTGTATACCACAAGGCTTTGAGGGTGCAGGTAACCACATTTTATAAAACGCGGAGTTTCCAACATGCGGTAGCCTAAAAGACCAACGAACTAACAGACTAACAGACTATGAAATCACCTCAAGCTCCTTTCCAACTTTAATAAAAGCAGCAATAGCCTGATCCAACTGTGTTGCCGTATGCGCAGCAGAGAGCTGTACCCGAATCCGAGCTTTACCCTTCGGTACAACCGGGTAGAAGAAACCGATGACGTAAATGCCTTCCTCTAGCAAACGGCTGGCGTACTGCTGGGCGAGGGGGGCATCGTAAAGCATAACCGGAACGATGGGGTGGTCTCCGGGGAGGATGTCGAAACCTGCCGCAGTCATCTCTTCGCGGAAGTATTTGGTGTTGGCCGCCAGCTGATCGCGTAAGTCGGTAGACTCCGTCAGCATGTCGATGGCCCGGATGGATGCGCCGACGATGCTTGGTGCTAGGGTGTTGGAAAATAGGTAGGGCCGTGAGCGCTGCCGCAGGATGTCCACAATCTCCTTGCGGGCTGCAGTGAAACCGCCGGAAGCGCCGCCAAGTGCTTTGCCGTAGGTGCCGGTGATGATGTCTACCCGACCCATCACGCCGCAGTACTCGTGGACGCCGCGGCCGGTCTTTCCGATGAAACCGGTGGAGTGGCATTCGTCGACCATTACCATTGCGTCGTACTTGTCGGCGAGGTCACAGATTTTGTCCAGCTGGGCGATGGTACCGTCCATGGAGAAGGAGCCGTCGGTAACGATAAGTTTGCGGCGGGCACCGGAGGCTTTTTTCAGCTCTTCTTCGAGCGCGGCCATGTCGTTGTGGGCGTAGCGATGCCGCTGGGCTTTGCAAAGGCGGATACCATCGATGATGGACGCGTGGTTGAGGGCGTCGGAGATAATGGCATCTTCGGCGGTGAGGATGGGCTCGAAGAGGCCGCCGTTGGCATCGAAGGCGGCGGCGTAGAGGATGCAGTCTTCTGTGCCGAGGAAGTCGGCGGTCTTGCGTTCCAACTCCTTGTGGATGTCCTGCGTACCGCAGATGAAGCGGACGGAGGAGAGGCCGAAGCCGTGGCTGTCGATGGTTGCCTTACTGGCCTCTAGGAGCTCCGGGTGGGAGGAAAGGCCGAGGTAGTTATTGGCGCAGAAGTTTAGGACGTCGGAGGTTGTTTCCGTGTCGATTTCCGCTCCCTGGGGGGTGGTGATTATGCGTTCCACCTTGAAGACTCCGGCTTCGCGCATTTCATTGAGTTCTTGGTTGAGGGCTTCTTTTATGTTGTACATATTCTTTTTTTCTGTGGTTACTGCGCTTCATATCGTCTTCTATCTCCCCGGACGAAGCCTGGGGTGATGGAAAGAACATCCCTACAGGATGAAAAGGAGGCGCTATTATTATCCCGGACTTTGCTATGCTTATCCGGGGTTACTATGGTGTAATCCCTAGAGGATTGGTATGAAACTAAGCTGCGGATGAATGTTGGCTTGGGGTTAGCTTTTTGGCTGCGTACTTCTCCTGGAGCTTGGTGAGCATGGTTTCTACCAGTTCTTCCATTTTGAATTGTGGTTGCCAGTTCCAGTCGTCTCGGGCGGGAGAATCGTTGATACTGTCGGGCCATTTGGCGGCTATTGCCTGACGGGAATCCGGAGAGTAGCTAACGTTGAAGTCCGGGTAATGTTTTTGGATGGCAGCGGCTACTTCGGCGGGAGAGAAGCTTAAGCCAGCGAGGTTGTAAGAGCTTCTTTCTTTGATGTTTTCCTTCGGAGCTTCCATTAGTTCGATGGTGGCGCGGATGGCGTCATCCATGAAAATCATCGGAAGGGTTTCGCCGGGCTCTAGGAAGCAGGTGTAGGGCTCGTTGCGGACCGCACTGTGGAAGATCTCCACTGCGTAATCCGTGGTGCCGCCACCGGGGTCTGACTGGTATCCGATCACGCCGGGGTAGCGAACGGAGCGGACATCAATCCCGAACTTCGCAAAGTAATACTTGGCCCAGTTCTCCCCGGCGGCTTTGCTGATACCGTAGGCGGTGAGGGGATCGAGGAATGCGTTATTTGGCGTGTTTTCTAAGGGAGCGCTTTCTCCGAAAACGGCGATGGAGCTGGGGTAGAAGACCTTTTCAATGCCCTCCTTGCGGGATACTTCGAGGACGTTCAGGAGCGCGGTCATATTGATGTCCCAAGTCCGGAGTGGAGCCTTTTCTCCGCTGGCGGAGAGGATGGCGGCAAGGTGGTAAATTTGGCTTACTCCGTACTGCCGAACGACTTCGGTCATACGGGATTCGTCCGTTGCATCGAGGATTTCGAAACGGCTTTCGTAGCCCGGGAGGGGGAGAAGGTCGGAGGCGATGACGTTGTCAGTTCCGTACCGCGCCCGTAAGGCCGGGGTGAGCACGCTGCCCAACTGACCGTTGGCTCCGGTGACTAAGATGATCGGTTTCATGCTTGCTAGATTCTGGTCTAAATAAATTCTCTAACGCCCTCTTATCCAGAACGGTAAAGGATGGTATTTGCAATGTAAAGCTAAGCTTTGCCGTGGTTTGACGTCAGTAATTAGTAGAATTAGCGAATAAACACGGTTGGTTTCATAAAAACAGGGTTTCTTACGGTTGAACGTAATTGTCGTACTAACAACCAGGAAAAATTATTGCGCCCGTGCAGCTAAAAATTGATGACATAGACCTTACCATTCTGCGGATCTTGCAGGATGACTCGAAGAAGACGGCTAAGGAGATTGCCGCCCGCCTAAACCTTACCGCATCACCCGTTTACGAGCGCATTAAGCGGCTTGAAAAAGAGGGCTTCATTAGGAAGTACGTCGTACTTCTTAATAAAAAGCGGTTTGACCTACAGGTCACGGCCTTCTGTCAGGTATCCATACGGTACCACGATAAAACTTTTATCGAAAAGTTCGAGGAACAGATCCAGGAGCTGGAGGAAGTCCAGGAGTGTTACCATATGGCGGGTAAGGTGGATTTTATTTTGAAGGTCAACAGCAAGAGCCTTGAGGATTACCATGACTTCATCAAGTACAAGCTCTCCAAAATTGAGAACATCGGGGAGCTGAACAGCACCTTCGTATTGAAGGATATTAAGCATACTTCGGCTTTGAATATTTAGTGCTCTAACGTGAGCGTCCTGCCTGCGAACCTCACGTTTCTCTGCAAAACAGGCCTACTTCCATCCAAAAAAAACAGATAAATTAGGCGTAAACCGAAGGCCAAAATTCTCAATTGAACTCACGAAAAACGTTCGGTGATCGCCGCCGAATGGAGGCTGTTGAGGTTCCACTTCCTGGTAGCGAAAAACGCGGCTCCGAGCATTTTTACGGTTGTAGACATTAAGCAGCGACAGGCCTATTTTTCCGTAAAACCCCTTGGTCCCAGGCTTGGCTCCCCACTGGTAGAATGCAGACAAGTCGAGCCTGTGAAAGGCGGGTAGGGCACCTGCATTCAATCCTTCCCTTTGAATGTTTTCCGGTTCCAGTCTTTCGGTCGTGACGATGATGTCGGTAGCAACAGCCGGAGAGAAACGGTTGCCCGTCCGGTACTGCCATCCGAGAGAGAATAGCCAGTGATTGGTTTCAAACGAGTTTACCCATTTGAGTTGGTGGCGGCGGTCATTGGCGGCGGGAAAAAAATTATCGGAGATCTCGGTGAAGCGCCAGTCGGTTTTACTCAGGGAATAGATTGCCCAGGAATTAAAGTTCTTCCAGCGCTTCTTGACCAACAGGTCAGCCCCAATAGCCCGGCTTGCACCGTTGAAAAAGGTGTCGCCTGGGTCCGTTGAGCTGAGCAGGTTGAGGGAGGATAAATTGGATATTCGTTTGTGGTAGGCTTCTACGTCGATAAGCCACCCTTTCTTCTGCCAGAGCGCACCGACGGTTGCTTCCTGAGCACCGGAGACTAGAATATCTTCGCCGTCGGCGAGGGCCCACAACGGGGTAACCCCACTGAGTTGGTCGAAATCCAGTTCAATGATTTCGTTGAAGAATTGGTGGTTCTCTCCGTAGCCTGCTTTTAGCAGGAGGTTTTTTGAAAGTTGGTAACTGGTGGTTAGCCGGGGTTCGGCGTAGACCACATTATTAGGGGCATAATATTGAAGCCGCATACCGATTTTGGCCCGCCAGGCTTTAAAGGGTTGTATGGTGTAGGTCCCGTAGGCTACGGCATTGTCTCCATTGAAAGGTTCCTGCTGAGCATCGAACTCTTCGTCGGAATTCGCTTCACTATAGCTGAAGGCACTGTTCAGCCGTTGGAATTGAAGCCCTGCTTTAATGGAACTCTGTTGGCCTACTGGCCGGAAGTAATCAGCTTTAACCGTGAAGTCACTGATGGTACTTTCTCTACCATCTTCAAAACTATTTTCGAAGCCCTGTATATCGAGTTCGAACGCAGTGAAGTTTTCATTGCGGTAGTCTGAGTGAGACACTTGCAGCCCAATATTACTACCTCCAGGTAATTGGCGTTTAAGGGAGGCACTAAGGCCGTTATTACGGGTGCTTATCGCTTCGGAAGTAGCCAGGTCAATCTCAATTTGCTCGAATGTTACCTCGTTCGCAAAGACATCGGATTGGAGAAATCCGCTGATGGTGACGGAGGTCTGCCGGTCAGGGTTCCATTGCCAACGGGCGTTGAGCTCGGTAAAATTGAAGGCTTGGTTCGTACTCTCTAGCGAATCGTTAACGCTAATATCAACGCTGCCAAAAGATAAGGTGTTGAGGGAGGTATTCTGAAAGACCTGCCGTTGAAAACTCTGGTAGGTCGGGTTGTCAAATGGACCGGTGAGGGACGTCCGCGCGGAAACATGGAGGTCGGACTTGCCTTTAATGATGGGGAACTTCACGTAAGCATCCACATGCGTGAGGTTGATGGTAGCACCAACTTCCGGCCGGTCGATGATCTTTCTGGAAGTATTCATCTCCACCACCCCGGAAAGCCGGCCGCCATAACTGGCTTCCGCTTGGCCGCGCCAGATGCGCATTTCATCGACTAGGTTTGGGGAGAAGAAAGAGATCATGCCGAAGTAATGACCGGAGGCGTAAACGTTGATGCCGTCCCAGAGAACGTGCGTTTGATCGGGTGCCCCACCACGAATGCTCAATTTTCCGGCAGACTCGTCTGGAGAGTTAATGCCAGGAAGTAGTTGGGCGGAGCGATAGACCTCTTTTTCGGTGAATCCCGGCAGAGCGGAGAGCCGACTTGGCTGGACAATTACTTCGCGTCCTTCGAGGGAAGAAGTAACGCCGTCGGTTAGGTATTCAATGACTTCTATCGAGGTAAGTTCAATGCCGGAGGGCTGTAGTGCCAGTACGGGACACTGCGCACCGGCGGCGTCGCTGACGGCCACGCGGAGTTGTTGGTAGCCGAGGAAATAAAAGGTCAGGCTATCGGCTGGGCGGGCGGTGATTTTCCGGCGGCACCAGCCGTCGTTGTCGGAATAGAAGCTTTGCTCGCCGTTGTTTAGGGCAGACGTTACGAAGGGCAATTCGGCGCCGTGCTCATCGGTGAGGCGTACGCATATTTCCCAGTCAACGGGCGTACCGGGGGGGAGGGTAGTGAGGACTACGTAGCCACCCGACAGGGTTTTGGCTTGGATGCCGGTGTGCTTAAAGAGGTAGTTCTCGACTTCCGGCCAGGCGGCGTCTTTAAAGTTGCGGTCGATGATTTTATCGCCGAGGGTATTGGCGAGGTAGGAGAAGGTTAGGGAATATCCCCGCTCCAACTCGGTAAGGATGTCGGTTAGCAGGCGTTGTTCGTAATTAGCGGTAAGGCGAAAGTCTGGAGTCTCTTGGGCGTGTAATGTTTGCTGCCCGGTTGGCAGAAAGAGAAAGAATACAGAGAGGAATAAGAACCAGATGAAGCGCATGTAGTGAATTTGGGGGGGAGGTTATGTTACTGGACATTTGTGTTTCCTTCTCTTCCCGGCCTCTCTCCTGGGGAGAGGGGAGACGTGGCAGGCGACAAAGTGTCCGGTAGCATGGTTGAGTAATTATTTGGGCGATAGGGTAACTTTTTCACCTTGGCGTTGGTACTTCAGGCTCTCCAGCGGTAGGAGGGCGATTTGGAGGGCCAGGTCGAGAGAGTCGTGCGGGAAACCGGTATTGATGAGCTGTTCCAAATCATGACCGATAGGAAGTTGTATTTCGATATCGTACTGGCGCTCCAGTTCGGCGATGACTTCGGAGAGGGGTCGGGCGTTGAAAACGGAGCGACCGTTTAGCCAGTCGAGGCTTTCATTGTCCGGGATGGAAGCTTCGGAAACCAGACCATTAGCATCGATACTAACGGATTGGCCGGGGGTTAATGTATAGGTATCGGCTTCGCCCTGTCCGGCGTCAGGGGAGGAAGACTCAAAGCTGACGCCGACTTTACCGGTGGAACAGCTTACCCGCATCACGCCCTCACGGCTGTAGACGTTGAAGGAAGTTCCCAGCACCCGAACCTTGCCGCGTGGTGTATTTACAGTAAAGGGCCTACCGTCTTTTTTAACCTCAAAGTAGGCCTCCCCGTCCAGTTTTACGACTCGCTCCACTTCGTCTCCATTGAAGGCGAAGGAGGTTACAGCATTGAGCTGAACGGAGGAGCCATCGGGGAGGTCTGCTTGTTCGGTAGTACCGGCGGCGGCCATTAATTCAAGGTCTACACCCGGGCGGAGTAGGAAGATAGCAGTAATCAATAGTAAAACGGCAGCGGCTGCTCCCATCCAGTAAACGGGGTTCAAACGGAGGACCTTAGCTCCTTTAACTTCCCCTGTACCTGCGGGCGCGCCCAACTGCTTACGGCGTTCCTTAAGTTCTGCCAAGGCACCCTGGGCATCATAGGCGGGCCGTTGAAGTTCTTTAGCCGTCTGCGCCAACCGCTCGTACTCGGCAAAGCCCGGACGCGCCTTAAGCTCTCGTTCTTCGGCCTCGCTGAGCGAGCCGCCGAGCCAGCGGCCCAGTAAATCATCCTTATTGAAGTTTTCTTCCATGCTTGTCGGTTGCGAGACTATAAACGAAACAGGGTAGGTCGTTTTCACCCTACCTGCTTAGAGTGATTTATGAATTTTTCTCAGATCGAGCAATGCACGGCTCATTCTTTTTTCTACTGCTTTCTGGCTGATGTTGAGGAGTTCGGCGATCTCGCGGTACTTCATCTCTTCCACTCTGTTTAGCAGAAAAACCTCGCGGGCACCTGCGGGTAAAGCAGCAATCGCCCGTTCCAGTTTCTCGCGAAATTCGTTCTCTTCCATCAGGTCCTGCGGGGTCTCACTTTTCTCGCTGATTCCCGCCTGGTGCGCATTGAATTTGAGGACCACTTTAGCGTGCTCCACCTGGTTGAAGAAAAGGTTCTCCGCCACCCGAAACACAAAGGCTTTGGCTTTTTCGGGCGCCACCTTTGCACAGTTGTCCCACAATTTAAGAAAAGCATCCTGAACGAGGTCCTCGGCCTTGCCCGCATCGCCAGTCCGATATATAAGGAAGTTACGCAGCAGGGGAGCTACGCGCAGGAAGGTCTGGTCATAGACCGACTCTTCGCAAACACCCTTGGTGGGTTCTTCCTTCATTTCGTATTAAAAGAATTATTGAAAAAATGAGAAGTGGGGTAGGGTAAAGTTATCCCTTCCTGTTTGAGGGGGCAAATTACGCATCCTGTACGAAGGGTGCTATCATCAAAACCAGGTTTGTGCAGTTACGGCTGCCAGCCTCCCCTAAAAATAACTTTATGTTTAAGTTCAAAGTAACCAACGTCTTCTACATCCTTCTCCTTGCCCTAACCTTCACCGTCGTCTCTTGCGACGAAGACTCGCTACAGGAAGACATCACCCCTAATCTCCCCGCCACGGAGGTACAAAACCAGCTGAATATGGCAGTAGGCCGCGCGCTGCCGCCTGATGATAATACTTCCGCCGATTCCATGTGTTTTACGTTCAATTTTCCACTCGAACTTACACTGGAAGACGGTAGTACAGTTACCGTAGCCGATGAGGAAGCGCTGGAAGACGCTTTCCTGGATGCCAGATTCGCTGATAACTTTGTCGCTGACTTCGTTTACCCCTTTTCCCTAACCCTTTCCGACGGTTCTGAAACGAGCGTTGGTGACTTTGAAGGCCTCATGGAGGTGCTCATCGATTGCTTCGGCGACTTCGAAGATTGGGACGATGAAGGTGACTGGGACGACCACGGCGATTGCCCCGCTGACTTCGACCTTGCTGGCTCCTGTTTCGAACTGGTGTTCCCCATCACCGTAATCTCCGGTACCGGAGAAACAGAAATCACTGACGAAGAAGCCTTTGACGAGTTCCTGATCAGCCTCAACCCTAACGATGCGGTGCCTTTCCGCTTCGCTTTTCCCTTCTCTGTACTTTTGGATGACGACGATGAGATCGTTGTAATCAGCAGCAACGAAGACCTGGAAGAAGTGCTCGAAGATTGCGACTTTAGGGAGTGGGATGATGATGATTTAGACGATTGCTTCGGCTTCGGTCTGGGAGGAGATTGCTTTGAGATTAATTTCCCGCTAACGCTGTTGATCAACGATCAACCCGTAATCCTCGACGACGAAGAAGACTTGCTTGAAGTATTGGGTAACCTGGAGCAGGATGGCGAAGTGGACATCGAACTGGAGTTTCCCGTTTCCATTACACTGCTCAGCGACGACAGCGTTGTGACCGCCAATAGTGAGGAAGAACTAGAAGAGACCATCGAAGACGCCTGCGATTGGGACGATGATGATGACGAAGACTGGGACATCAACGAAGGCTACGGCTGCTTTGAAATCAACTTCCCGCTCAACCTGACCATCAACGGTGAAACGGTTACCATCAACAGCGAAGAAGACTTCGCTACCATCTTTATTGACCTGGACGGAGACGTAGGACTTGACATCGAACTAGCTTACCCCGTTACCGTAACCGTTTTTGCTGACAGCAGCACAGTGGTAATCAACAACGAAGAAGAGTGGGAAGCCCTCTGTGATGCCTGCCACTTCGATGGCGGAGACGGCGGCTTTGATGACGAATGCTTTTCTTTCAATTTTCCACTGAATGTTCTCGTTGACGGTGAAACCATAACGATAGCATCTGAAGAAGGCCTGGTGGCACTCTTTACGGACTTCGACCTGGAAGCAGCCTTCGGCGGTTTCTCCTTCCCATTTAGCGTTACCATCGAAGATTCAGGAGAGGTTGTTACCGTGAACAACGAAGAAGAGTTTGCTGCACTAGCAATACGCTGTGAATAACACTTTAATGTTGTCAACAGCTATGATTCAGGAGGGCGATTCCGTTCTGCTTGATTAGAGACGAATTCATTTACGCTTTAGCGCCGTCTGGGATTTTCCTGGGCGGCGTTTTTTGTATCATCCCACAACCACCCGCCGCTTACGCAAAGTCCCAGACTCCGAAGTCTCCTGCAAAACCCCTTCCTCTCCAGTATTAATCTCCGCAGCATTGCCCTCATCCGTATCAATGTGCATCTCCAGTTTATACTTCGGAGAGACACGGATAAGGACGTTGCCGAAGGTGAGTGAACGCTCTCCGCTGCCAACCGCTACTTCCACGATATCACGGTCCTTAACACCAAAAACGGTGGCATCTTCCGGCGTCATGTGGATGTGACGCCAGGCGCAGATCACGCCGTCTTCGAGCAGGAACTCTCCGGCGGAGCCGATCAGTTTGCAGCCCGGGGTGTCCTCTACTTTTCCGGACTCACGGACCGGGGCGTCGATGCCCAGGAAGAACTCGTCCGTTCGGCTGATCTCCAGCTGGTCTTTGCTCCGTACGGGGCCGAGGACACGGACGCGCTCGATGGTGTTACGAGGGCCGACAACAGTAACCGTCTCTTCGGCAGCGAACTGCCCGGGCTGACTTAGCCATTTGCGAACCTTGAGTTCGTGCCCTTTGCCAAAGAGCGCATCTACCGTTTCTTGACGGAGGTGGATGTGGCGGGCGGAGATGGCGACGGGGATGGTTGGCATGGTGTTGACGGCGTCGGCCTTCTCGATCATTTTACCGCATTCGAGGGCGATGGCGAGCTGCTCGTCGGTCCGAACCGCCAGCAGTTTTACCCGGCTGTGTTGCATGCTGAAATCGATGACGGGGATCGTTTCCAGTAGCTGGACGGCAGCATTTTTGTCTTCGTTGATGATGGCGCCCAGGTAGCCGAGGCGCTGGCTGGCACGGTGGCGGATGACCGGGCTGTTCTCCCCGATACCGCCGGTAAATACGATCGCATCGACCCCGCCCATGACGGCAGCGTAGGCGCCGATGTATTTGCGTAGCCGGTGGGTGAATACCTGTACGGCGAGCTGGCAATCGGCGTCGCCTTTGGCGGATTTGTCGAGGATTGTCCGCATATCGTTGCCGGCGCCGGAGAGGCCGGCCAGTCCGCTTTTACGGTTCAGGAGGTCGTCGATTTCTTCGGGGCTGAGCCCGGCCTGTTTTTGTAAGTAGGGGAGAATACTGGGGTCTATATCGCCGGAGCGGGTGCCCATCACGAGGCCTTCGAGCGGCGTCATGCCCATGCTCGTTTCCACGGAGCGGCCGAATTCTATGGCGGCCACGGAGCAGCCGTTGCCGAGGTGGCAAGTGATAATGCGCAGGTCTTTCGGTTGCGCGTCCAGGTAGCGGGCGGCGGCGGCGGCGACGTATTTGTGGCTCGTGCCGTGGAAGCCGTAGCGCCGGATGCCGTGCTCGGCCATCAGGTCTTTCGGCAGGGCGTAGGTTTTGGCGCGGCGGGGCATGTTCTGGTGGAAAGCCGTGTCGAATACCGCGAAATGATCCACATCGGGGAAGAGCTCGCGGGCGGCTTGGATGCCGCGTAGGTTGATGGGGTTGTGGAGCGGGGCTAATTTTTCAAGGGCTTCAATTTTAGCTTCCACCGCTTCATCAACGCGTACGGCGTGGTCAAAATCTTCGCCGCCGTGGACGACGCGGTGGCCTACGCCAGCGATTGGGGTGTCTTTCAGTTTGTCCTTCAGCACTTCCAGGCAAACGGCGATGGCGCGTTCGGGGCCCTTGCTTTCTAGCTCGATTATGGTGCCGTCGGAGAATTCAATTACGGGCGCGTCGAGGAGCCGTTCGGCGCTCATTTCCAGGCTGCGCTTACCGGTGGCGGGGTTGATTACTGCGGCCTTTACGGAGGAGGAGCCGGCGTTTATTACCAGGATTTGCATAGGTGTTTGTGCTTTTGGTTCGGTGGTATTTTAGGACTAACGCGCAGGGTGGGGCTGGGTTTTATGGCTTTGTCTTTTTTCGGGCGCTGACGCGGGATGCAGGGGGAGGTTTTTGGAGAGCCCCGGACTCTGCTGCTCCAAAACCTTTCACCGCACCAGCGGCCGCGCCACTAAAATCACCCCGCCCGCTGCTTCAGGAAAGCCGTAATCAAAAACGCCCCCAAAGCAAAGCCGAGCAATACCATAAAACTAAGCCGCAAACTACTGATGCTGGACAGGAAACCCAGCAGCGCCGGGCTACCCAAAAAGCCAACGTAGCCCAATCCCGCTACCACCGCAATGCCCTCCGAAGAAGAAACACCCTTCGTCTTTCCCGCCAGTCGGAACAACTCCGGAATGATGACCGAGAAACCCAGCCCGACTAATGCAAAACCCAGCAAGGCCACACCGTAAACTTCGCTTAAAACCGCCACGAAACCCAAACTCGCCAGCAGCGTCCCGCCCATGATAATCTTTAGCGGACCGAAGCGGCTGGATATCCCATCGCCCCAAAATCGGCCCAGCATCATGGTTATTGAAAAGGCCACGAACCCGAAGCTAGCAAGCTGATCGGACGGTATTTTTACGATGTCCAGCATGTATAATTTACTCCAGTGCTCAATCGCGCCCTCGCTACCCATGATCATGAAACTGAGCACCGCCAGCCCGAGTAACGGCCGTAATAAGCCGATTTTGAAGCCGCCGTCGCCCTGCTCCGCCTCCGCACTGACCCGGTCTCGGTAAGCTCCGCAGAGGTAAAGGTTCGTGCTAACAATAAAGATAGCTACCGCCGCCATGTGCCAAACCGGCGCGGTAAACCAACCAATAATGAGGCTGCCAATACCTGCTCCAATGACGCCGCCCATGCTGAAAAAACCGTGGGCTGCCGACATGAAGTTCTGCTCGTCTTCCTTCTCCAGTTCGGAAACGAGGGCGTTCATCCCAATGTCCGTAAGTGAGGCCATGGTGCCAGCCACAAAGAGTAGTCCGCAAAGGGAGGCAAGACTGGTGGCGAGTACCGGCCCCAGCATCGCAAGGCTGAAGGCACAAATGGCGATGATGGTCGTTCGTCCCAGCCCAATCCACCTAATGATGGCCGTGGAAACCGGGATGGTAACCAACAGGCCAATAGAAAATGCAAGAAGCGCGAGGCCGAGTGCTCCGTCGTCAATGCCGAGTTTGTCCTTCACGGTCGGGATGTACAGCGCCCAGGTGCCTACCACGATGTTGAGGGAGGCAAATACCCAGGCGGGAGCGAGGTAACGGCGGTTGCGGAGAATGAGGCGTAGTGACTGCATGGCGGAAAGGTACTATACTACCGTCGGTCAGATGAGGTGATTCTGTGCTCGCGAAGCGAGCTCGGCCCTCCTCAAGCGCTGCCAGTAGGGGCGATTCCTTGCGGTCGCCCATACCGGGCCACGTTCGCCACTATGTTTTTACCTTATGCGCCCGATAGCAGTATAGCCGGCCGTGAAATTAAAGCACCTGGCCAACAAAAAGGGTTGTAAGGTGAAGTCGCTATTGAATTTGTGTTTAGAACTAAGTGGCTGAAAATCATGAACCTATGTAATTTAAAGGTGGCTGTTATCCGCACGTAAACGCATATAATCGTTTGTATGCGCATAAAAGACGAGTAGCGGTATTCACTCTCCCGTACTTACGGAGACACCGGCTCACCGGAGCCACAAACCACAAGCAATGTCTACCAATCCGCAGCTTGAGCTCGCCTATCAGTACGTCAGTCAAACCAAACGTCATATTTACCTTACGGGGAAGGCGGGTACCGGAAAAACCACCTTCCTTCACCGGGTAAAAGCTGAGGTCACTAAACACATGGCCGTCGTGGCGCCTACGGGTGTCGCTGCGATAAACGCAAAGGGACAAACGATTCACAGCCTTTTCCAGCTGCCCTTTGGTCTCCTCCGGCCGGGAGATACTCGGAGTAAAAGCCGCAAATTCAGTAAGAAGAAAGTCCGCTTGCTGAACAGCTTGGACCTGCTGGTGATCGACGAGGTCAGCATGGTTCGTGCCGACGTGCTCGACGGCATCGATGAAGTACTCCGCCACATCCGCAGAACCGACGAACCTTTCGGTGGTATCCAACTCCTCATGATTGGTGACCTTCACCAGCTACCACCCGTAGTAGGGGACGACGAACGGAGAGACCTGCTGCGGATGTACGATACTTCTTATTTCTTCGGTAGCCGCGCCCTTAAGGAAGTGAACCTGGCGACCATTGAATTGACCCATATTTACCGCCAGTCCGACGAGCAATTCATCAACCTCCTCAACCGGGTCCGGAATGATAATATGGACGATGAAGTCTTCGCCACCCTCAACGAACGCTACCGCCCGGATGCCGATAGCGCCAGCGGAGCCATTACCCTCACTTCCCACAATAACGCCGCAAACCAGATCAATACCAGTAAACTTCGGCAACTGGACGGTATTCAGTCGGACTTCAGGGCCAAAGTAATCGGTAAGTTTCCGGAGTCGATGTATCCCAACAGTATCAACCTCAGCTTCAAGGTTGGTGCTCAGGTGATGTTCAACCGCAACGATTCGGACAAGGCATATTATAACGGTAAGATTGGTGCCATTATCGCCATCAAAGACCAACTCATTACCGTCCGCTGTCCGGGAGACGATGGTGTCATCTGCGTTAACCCCATCACCTGGGAGAACATCAGTTACGAGATGAATACTTTGACAAAGAAGGTGAGCGATAACGTCATCGGCAAATACACACAGCATCCGCTCCGTCTCGCCTGGGCGATCACCATCCATAAAAGCCAGGGGTTGACGTTCGAGAAGGTCATCATCGACGCGGCGGATGCCTTTGCTCACGGCCAGGTGTACGTCGCCCTTAGTCGTTGCAAAACCCTGGAAGGCATCATCCTGCGCAGCCGCATCGGAGAACAAAGCGTGAAGACCGACCGGGTCATTAGCAATTATAGCGAAGACAACGCCAACAACCAGCCGACCAAGGCAGACCTCGCGGCGGATAAGCGGGCGTTCCAAAGAGATTGCCTGCGGGAGCTGTTCGGCTGCCGGGAGCTGCACGATGCATCAGCCGCCTTGCGCCGGGCCTTGTTTGAGCATGAGAACGGCTTGCAATCGGGCTTTCCTTCGGAATACGCCCCGATTTCTAAGTCCATCGCCGAAAAGGCCATTAACCCGGGGCAACAATTTTTACCGCAACTGAACGCCTGGGGGCACCCGGACCTGACGCCGGAACAAAAAACTACCCTGACAAACCGCCTTGCCGCCGCCGGGAAATACTTCTCCGGTCTCTTTCAGGACGAGCTCCTACCGGCCGTAAAAGAATTTAGTTTTCTGACCGATAACCAGCGGATAAAAGAAACCGTCCGGGAAAAACTGGATGATTTGCGCCAGGCAGTATTCGTCGCATCGAAAAGCTTCTCAACGTTAACCGACGGCTTTGATGCTGCAGTTTATAAACGCGCTCGTACCTCCGCCAAAATCGAATTCTCGGGACCAGAAAAGGCATCGGGGAAATCTGCGTCCAAAATATTCGCAACTACTCCCAGCAATGTACCTCACCCGAACCTGTACAAAACCCTTGCCGCCTGGAGACTTGAAGCTGCCGAGGAGCGGGAGATCCCAGCCTATACAATCGCGCACAATAGTACCTTAATCACTATTGCTACGTTGTTACCCCAAAGTCGGAAAGAACTACTGAGGATCAATAAAGTTGGCCCGAAGACCTGGGATAACTACGGAAAGGATCTGATCCGGATCGTCGGTGACTATATCCGAAAAAACAACATCACGCCGCCTTCGCTAACTACTGGACTCGGTAGTAATGCTGACTTCCATCATTGAACACGGGCTGTAGTAACTTCACTTTTGGGCCAAACAACTACCCTCGGGTGACGCTCATCAACAAATACAACAAGCCTGTACTGATCTATGGTCTGCCTAGGGAATATAGAACTACATCATCCGCACGGACGTAAAGTCTAATAAATACAGCCTGAACGCATCGCTTTCTATGGTTACGCGAAGGTTACCATCGATGTACCGATTGCGCTTGTGGTGCTGGCCTTCTTTAGCCGCTCGGTGTGTGAAGTTCTGTCGGGCGTAGGTTCGGGCTATTTTGATAGCCTGGTCGGATTGGTGTCCTTCTTACTCATTGGGCGGTGGTTCCAGACGTACAGTTTTGCTTGTCTTAACTCTGACCGGGATTACCGCGACTTCTCGTCGTTGCCTACGGTGCAACATCTGCTGGTATTCCCGAACCGGTTGTTTAGGACCTCGTAAGCTTGCGGGGCTTTCTTGCGTAATGGGATGGCTCCTATTTTTAAGATAAACTCAGGAGAACGCTAGGAAAGTTGACGGTAAAGACTACGCGGCTCAGCGGTTTTTCGGGTACAGCTAAACCCAAGCCGTATCTTCGCCTCATGCTACGAAAACTATTGAAATACCTGGGTTACCTCGTCTTACTCTTTGTCCTCTACATCGTCGGCTTCCTAATTTTTGGAACGCTGACCGACTGGCAGCCCGAAGGCACTGAAGCGCTGCAGGAAAGCAATGGGCAAATGGCTGCGGAGCCGGTCATCAAGGACTCTATCGTCAGCCTCATGACCTGGAACGTCGGCTACGGAGGTATCGGGGATAAAGATTTTTTCTTCTACAACCAGGCCGCTGGTTTTTGGTGGACGAAGCCAGGCACCGTTCGGACAAGCCAGGAACGGGTAAAAAGCAATGTTGTCGGCCAGGAGATAACCCTGAAGGGTAACGTTGCCGATATTTACCTGTTGCAGGAGGTGGATACTGCCGCCCGCCGTAGCCACTACATGAACCAACTGGCCGTGGCGCGGGATGCTCGGCCGGATTATGCGGCGCACTTCGCCGCTAACTTTAAGAGCAAACGGGTGCCGCTGCCGCTCTTTCAGCCGTGGGATCACTACGGTTACGTCGTTGGTGGGCTCGTGAGCCTATCTCGCTACCAGCCTACTTCGGCGGAGCGGATTCAACTACCGGGAGAGTACGGCTGGCCGACCAAAACCTTTCAGCTCGACCGGTGCGCGCTTCGCCAGACCATCCCGGTAAAGGGAGGAAAGGAACTGGTGGTGTACAACGTCCACTTCTCCGCTTACGACGTCGACGGCAGCATCCGGGGGCAGCAGATGGCGAAGATGAAAGAGCTGATAATGGAGGACTATGCCGCCGGCCGCTACGTTGCCGTTGGGGCAGACTGGAACCAGACGCCTCCGGGTTTCGACTGGTTCAGAATGAACCCAACGGTACGCACTACCCAGTTGCCCTTCGCCATTGGGTTTGAATTTATGCCTACGGGCTGGCAGTACGCTTTTGACCCCAGCGTAGCTTCCAACCGGTCAAGCGCAGCACCGTACGATCGTTTTAAAGCGCGGCGTAAGGTGATCGACTTTTTCCTCCTCAGCCCGAACCTCCGGGTCAAGGAAGTACGGGGTATTGAACAGGAATTCCGTTACAGCGACCACCAGCCAGTTTATGTCGAGGTGGAGTTGCTTTGATGAAGTAAAGCAATTAGATAGTCGCTGCCGTACAAGCGTAGCAAGCATTTTCGTGTGGGAGCGACTATGTGACTAATGAGGCGCAGCCGCAGGTTCAATAGAACGGATGATGGCAGCGTTCTCTCAAAAGCGGAGCCCCTCGCGATAGACAGATAGGACTATTGCGGAACCTCTTACGTTGGATGGGACCATCGAATAACCTCATCGTGACGGGTCGGGTTGGGTTGTGGAACGCCACCATCTTGATATTGCTCTTAAAAACCGATCTTTGCACCAGCGTTCGCGCCTGCATCCATAAAACTAACCATAAAGATGAAGCCACTATTCTACCTATTTTGCCTGTGCCTCGGCCTGCTAACCTTCACGTGTGAATCTGATCCAAAAACCAGCTCTGAAGCTGATACCACGGAAATGAAAACCGAAGCCGACAACCCCAAGCCCGGCGAAAAATTTATGAAAGATGGTAAAAAGACCATCATCCTGGAAGCACAGCCCTGGCCAGTAGGGGAGTCCGGTATTTACCCCGCCGCCGAAGGCTTCAATGCTTCCGGGTCTGACCCGAAGGCCATCCGTCTGGCGGACAGCATCGTGAAGTACCACGGTGGTTGGGATGCTTACGCCAATACCCGCTATTTTACCTGGAATTTCTTCGGCGCCCGCGATTTGCTCTGGGACAAACTAGAGAAGCGTACCCGGATATCTATGCAAAATGACAGCACCGTCTACCTCCTCAATTTTGCGGATGCCGACAACCTGCAGGGGAAAGTGAAGAAAAATGGTATTGAGGTTACGGATCCTCAGGAACTGGCTGAAGACCTCAAGAAAGCCTACGGAATGTGGATCAACGACAGCTACTGGCTTGTCCACCAGTTCAAACTCAAAGACAGCGGAGTAACCCTGAAGTACGGCGGCGAAGTACGCACCGATCCCCAGGCCATCCGCCCCAGCTACATTCTTGATATGACGTTTGAGAAGGTTGGAAACACTCCGCAAAACAAGTACCGTCTATACGTCGACAAGGTGACCTGGCGCATCAATACCTGGCAGTTTTTCCGCGATGCCAACGATGCGGAGCCGGCTATGGAAACGCCATGGAAAAGTTACCTGCCCTACAACGGCTTAGTGCTGTCGGGAGACCGGGGTGGGCGTTTTCAGCTCAGTGCCATTGGGGTGCTTTATGATGTGGCTGAGCGGAAGTTTACGGAGCTTTAGTGTGTAGAACTTGCTACTAGAAACCTATCCGTTTACGCTGAATAGAAAGCTCCTTAGTATCCAGCTTAAGGTGCTCAACGTCTGTTTTTAAGATGCGGACAGTCTTACCTTTATCTTCTTCCGCAGCGATATTCACGGAGCGGCGCAGGTCATGCCGGCGAATAACGTCGCCAACTATTTTGCGGACCGAACGGGCGTTACCAAAGAAGGTGTCGCGGTATTTGTGCAGGAACTTGAGGTAGGCCGCCAGGTGCTTCTCCGCTGCGGGGGTGAGCTGGGCACCTTTTTCTACGATCATCCGACGGGCGATCTCCAGTAGTTGTTCGGGGTCATAATCTTCGAAGCGGAGGGTCTTATCGAAGCGGCTGCTGAGGCCAGGGTTAGCCTTCAGGAATACGTCCATATTATCCGGGTAACCGGCTACGCAGACGAAGAACTCGCCACGGCGATCTTCCATACGTTTGAGTAAGGCCTGGACGGCTTCGTCGCCAAAGTCTCCGCGTTGGGATGACTTCTGGGTGAGGGAGTAGGCTTCGTCAATAAAGAGTACGCCGCCAATAGCTTCCTCTACTTTTTTGGCCGTTTTTTCTGCTGTTTGCCCGACGTAGCCAGCAACCATTCCCTGGCGGTCGGTTTCCACGATGTGGCCACGCTCCAGAATACCGAGTGCGTTGTAGAGCTTGGCCAGGATACGAGCGACGGTTGTTTTGCCCGTGCCGGGATTACCGATCAGGACGGTGTGCAGGTGGAAGCTGTTGAGAACGTCGCGCCCGATTTGGCGGTAGTAGCGCACCAGGCTAACCAGGTCGTGGAGTTGGCTTTTGATGTTCTCCATACCGGTGAGGGCATCGAGTTCGCTGAGGGCTTCGGCCAGGAGTTCATCGTTGACGGGGATGGCGGGGGGGTCTTTTTTTCTGATTCCTTCGATCTTATTGACATCTTCGAGTTCGATGGTACTGAGTTGCTCATCGGTGAGCTTGGCGGCACCACCAACGCTCATCAGGCGAAGACCCATCTGTACTTTAGCTTTCTCGACGAGGTCGTGTACATAACGGGCGTTACCGAAGGTACGGTCGCGGGCACGGAAGGCGTGGGTGATGATTTCGTCGATGCGGGCTTTTGCGGAAAGGGTAAGCTCCACACCGAGGCCTTCGGAGGCGTAATCAGCGATGGTGCTCATTTCTTGCGGCATGAAGTCGCGGAAGTCGTAGTTGTGCTTGAAGCGGGACTTTAGCCCGGTGTTGCTGTCTAGAAAGCGCTTCATCTCTTCGGGGTAACCGGCGACGATCACAGCGATGTCACCCGGACCGTTGCTCATTTCCTTGACGAGAATTTCGATGACCTCGCGGCCGAAGTCTTTGCCGTCGTCATTGCTACGTGCGAGGGCGTAAGCCTCGTCAATAAAGAGTACGCCGCCACGGGCTTTATCGATCACTTCCCGGGTTTTCGGCGCGGTCTGGCCGATATACTCCCCTACGAGGTCAACGCGGTCAGCTATAACAGTGTGGCCGCTGGAGAGTAGGCCCATTTTACGGTAGAGTTTACCCATCATGCGGGCGACGGTTGTTTTACCCGTTCCGGGGTTACCGATGAAGATGGAGTGCACGTCCATCCCCTTGTCCATATCAAAGCCGCGCTTTTGGCGGATCTGTAGGAAACGAATGTAAATCGCGTGTTCCCGAATCTGCCGTTTCACCTCATAAAGGCCAGTTAGGGCATTGAGGTGGGCCATAATCTCATCGAAAGTCTCATCGGACTCTTGTTCGGAGGGTGCGAGCACCATGGTATTTTCGTCGCCGGGAAGGTAAACAGCAGGGATTCCAGGAATGGCTTCGTCATCCACTATGAAGGGGATGCTGGCGATAAGTCGGTCGAGGAAGACAATATCCGCAGTGTAGTTGTTGCTGCGCCAGAGGTTTGGAGTAGCCGCGCCCCAACCTGCGGTAATCTTGATGATCTTTTGGTCTTTGCGAACGTGGTGGAGGCGGACGACCTGGCCCTTGAGTTCTCGCGCCTGGTTGTGGAACTTAGTGAATAGTTCCAGATGCCACTCTTCGTCGGGCTGGAAGTTACGGAAGGTAAGTTCGAGGTAAATGTAACGGGTTTCCTTAGCGGCGAATTCGCGGAGATAGACGCGATCGTCTTCGGTGACATCATCGTAAGGGCCTTCGTAGAGGCGGGCGGATACGGGCTCGATGTATTTTTCGACGGACTCCTTGACTTCCCAGTCGTCTTCTAGCGGATCGGGTGTATTATCGTGTGGTTCGATTACGTAGAAGTACTTGCTACCAACCTTTTGCCCGTCAATGTAAGCTTCCCAGAAGTAGGTGCCTCGTTTCCAGAAGGTACCTCGTTTTTGGTTCCCCCATCCTTCACGGAGGTAGATCAAGCTATCGAATTTGCTTACCTCTTTCTCTATGGTGAGGTTACACATTTCGGTGCGTACCTGGTTGTCGATGCTGAAACACTTAAGGTCTACCCGTAGCGACCAATCTTCAAGGTCAAATTTCTTGTTGAAGAGCGACAGCTCGGTGTAGATGTAAGCGGTCTCAAACCGATCGAATACCTGGCGGTATTTCTTTACATTTTCCCAGAGGTACTCGGTAGAATTGTAGACCTTAAGTTCTTTGAACTTATAGGGCGGAAGGGCTGGATCGGTTTGTTCCTTGCTGGTGGTCATTTCAGTAAAGTAAAGACTTTAAAAAATGCTACGCAAGAAAGGAGAGTTAAGACTTTTGGGTGGGCGGTGTTATTTTTCTACGAGCGGGAAGGATCACAAAGACCCGGGCCAGCGTTTGGCAGGTTTTGGGACTGCTGAATATTTAGGTGGGGTCAGAAAAGTTTAAACGGGCTCACTACTAATACCTAATTGTAACGGATTGAGTCGGTGCTCTAAACCATCGCAGTCCCGTTCACTAATCGATGGTACCGCTCCTGCAATTTTCTCCCCAAATTTCGCCGGTCGTACTTCTTGTGGAAACGCGTAGCTGCTGCCCGGCCAATCCGCTCCAGCTTACGGCCGCGGGCCAAACAATCGGCCACGACCTCGACGAACTGTGCGGGCGTATCAGCAATGAACAAGTCACGGCGGTGCTTTGCGGAAATACCTTCGAGGCCAATGGAAGAAGAGATCACCACCCGGCCTAAAGACATCGCCTCAAGGATCTTAGCCCGCATTCCACCGCCACTGAGCAGCGGAACAATGCTAATACTGTGTGCGGAAACGAAGGTGCAGGAGCATTCCACTTCGCCGTGGATCACGACGTTCTTCATCCGTAGTTGCTGCAAACTCTCCGGCATATTGCGGCCGGCAACGTGGAATTCGATTGCGGGGAAGCGGCGGTGTATCTCCGGCCAGACGTCGTTGAGGAACCACTTGAGGCCTTCCAAATTGGGTAGCCAGTCGAGTGAGCCGATGAAGTGCAGGCTCGGGGCTTCCCGGAAGCTTTCGTAGGTTGGTTCTCCGCAGACGGTGTCGAGACCGATTGGAAGAACGTGACGTTCACCCCGGAAACCCATGGACTCGAAACGCTTGCCGTCGCGGTTAGTGATCGGCAGCAGAAGATCGTACTGGTTGAGCTGGGCGGTTTCGTAGTCTTTGAGTTGGCGCGTTAGGTGGCGCAGGTACCAGCGCTTAGGGGCGAAGCGTACGTTGGCGCTGCACCGTTCCCATATTTCGTGCTCCACATTGTGGGAGCGCATTACTACCTGCGCGGAGGAGTGGCGCCGGATAGTGGGTACGTAGGGGGAGAGGTAAAGGGTCTCCAGCTGAACGACTTCGAAGGTTTTCTCTTTGAGCCACTGGCTTAGGGCCGCGTGATATTCGGGAATGTCGAAGCGGCTGATGTGGTAAGAGGTGCCGCGTACCAGGTTGCCGAGTGCATCCAACGGACTAATTTCGTTGTCTACGGTTACGGTCCGAACTTCGTGGTAGTGGGCCATCTTTTCAGGCAACTCCGTGCCAGCAAAGTAGTGCTTAGTAGTGTTCATCGCTAATAAACTAACCTCACAGCCTAGCTCGCTCAGACTCTTACTCAGGCCGTGGATAGCTTGGCTTTCACCGTCTTTTAGTGGGTAGGGGAACTTCTTGGTTAGTAGTAATAACTTCATGCTGGAGTGATAGCGTGCTCTTTAAAAGCCCACTTTCAAGGACTTGCTCTTCGTTGGGTAGATACGGTGGGGTGGGAAAACGTTGCTCTTTGAGCTGATGTTTTTTCGGAATTATTGTTATAACCGATGGGTTCCGTGGATGGCTTATCTATTGTGAGGGGTTTTACTAGCGGCTATCGCTATCTCTTTCCATCTCCCGCTACACAAAGCGTTCCTCCGGGACTGGGCGTGGTTGACCATACAAGTCTACGGTGGTAAGGGCCGCGAAAACACGACTAATTTCTACCGTCCTTATTGAAAAACTTGCTTGGCATCCTGCGGCTGCGCCTTTATCAATAATGTAGTCACCGCCGCAAAATAGTGGTGAAACAACGCTACCGCAACGTGAGGTTCGCAGACCTTTGAGCGTCTGGTCTCTAATAGCGGACCTCACGTTACTGTACGAGCGTAGTAAGTACTCCCACTACAAAATGCGGCAGGGACTACATGACTATGGTACTACATTGCGCTAATATTTCCACTCATTATTCTTCACATCGTCCTCAAACATGCGGCCAGTCGGGTTGATCATGACGGACTTAACGTCGTCCTTCGGCATCTCTATGGTGAAGGTGTAGGTCGGGTAAGCCCAGCCCCAGTCTTTCAGGATGTTCCAGCTTTTGGCGTAGGAAGGCTGCGCTTTTACACCACGCATGATCTGCGGCGCGATGTAGAACCAGCGCTCATCGCCATTCTTCATCGTTACCAAAACCTCCAGGGGCATGGGCATACGGCCGATCTTTTCCAGGGTGATGTCAGTTGACTTTCCCTTACCGCTTTCCACTTCCTTCACCGCGTAATCGGCGTAGTTGACGGAATTAACCCAGTACTCATTGTACCAATCGAGCTCCAGTCCGGATTCTTTTTCCGCGATGCGGATAAAGTCGTTAGGGTTCGGGTGCTTGAAGGCCCAGTCGTTGAAGTAACGGAGCATGATGCGCTGGTGAACGTCTTCGCCGACAATATAGCGGAGCTGCTCCTGGTAAACGGAACCGTTTGTGTAGGCGGCAACGCCGTAAGCAGCGTTGGTCGCGTAGTGATCGGCGTGGGTGCTCAACGCTTCCTGCTTGCCGCTGGTGCGGAAATTGCGCAGACCTGCGTAGGTGCGGGCGTAAGGGTTTTCGGCAACGTCGCCACCGATGAGGCCTTCTTTACGGAGGTGGTTCATTATATCGGCGCTGGCCCAGCTGGTGAAACCTTCGTCCATCCATGGGTGCAGGGCTTCATTGGTGCCGAGCAGGTGCTGGTACCAGCTGTGCATTAGTTCATGGACAGATACGCCGACCAGGCTGGGGAAGCTACGCTCACCGGTAATCAGGGTGCTCATCGGGTATTCCATACCTCCGTCGCCGCCCTGAATGAAGCTGTACTGCTCGTAGGGGTATTGGCCGTAGTGGGCGTTGATGAAGTCGAAGGCCTCGTCCAACACCTTGGGCAAGTTTTTCCAGTTGGTGCTGGTTTTTTCACCTTCTTGGTAGAAGAAGTTCATCGTCATGCCGTCGGCCCGTTTTAGGCTGGTGTGGCGGTAGTTGGGGTCGGCTGCCCACATGAAGTCGCCTACTTTAGGTGCCTTGAAGTGGTAGGTTATTTTCTTCGTGCGCTTCTCTGGTTCAGGCCCGTAGCCGTAGCCGATCTCTTCCGGGTTCTGGAGGTAGCCGGTGCCGCCGATGACGTAGTTGCGGTCGATGGTGATCTTCACGTCGAAGTCGCTCCAGATGTGGTAAAACTCACGGCCAACGTAGGGGTCGGCGTGCCAGCCCTGGTAGTCGTATTCGGCCATTTTAGGGTACCACTGGGCCATGCTGTACTCGATACCTTCAGCGTTGTCGCGGCCATTGCGGCGGATCTGTAGGGGCACCTGGGCGTCCCATTCCAGCTTGAAGGTGGTGGAGGTGCCGGGCATTATTGGGTTGGTCAGTACCACTTCCATCACCGTTCCTTCTACGGTGTAGGCCTGGGGTGTACCATCGCGCAGTAGCGCTTCGGGCTTGATGTAGCCGATCTCATCGTCCTTCAGCTGACTGATACGGTCACCTACGCGGCGGTCGGCATCGGGCAGGTTCAGGTTACGCACGTCCATCATGCTTCCTGGCTGGAAGGCGTTGAAGTAGAGGTGGTAGAATACGCGGTGCAGCGTATCGGGGGAGTTGTTATAGTACGTCAGTATCTGCTTGCCGGTGTACTGGTTTTTCTTGACGTCCATGTCGATTTCCATCGCGTATTCGGCGCGTTGCTGCCAGCGGTCGGGCTGGGCGGATAGGCTTACGGTGGCAAGGAGAATGGCTAAGAGGAGTAGGTTACGCATGTTGGAGTGGTTGGTCTTTTTGATAAGGCTTAAACGAGCTTAATGTGGGCTATTAGTGTCCAGCTTTAACCGGATGGTAAGGTTTTTTAGGCGCGGACGCGGGTGCAAAGAAAGTTGCGGGAGAGGGGCTTGGGGTACAGCCCCTCGTCCGTAGACTACTGCCCGGAGGCAACCTCATTAATAATAGCCCACGCATTGCCCAGGTTCTTATCAATATCCTCTCCTGAAACCTGAGTGCCGATGTTATCCGGGAAACCGTAGAGGTAGGCGTTAGCCTCAGCGAAAGACTCGCAGGGAAACTCAAACCAGCCGTTCGTCAGGATTTCCTGCATCGGTTCATCGTAGAAGTGGTTGATGAGCCGGGTGCCGAGCTGGCGGTTGGCGCTGTTGGCCGGCATGGTGATGCAGGTCATATTGAAAAAGTTGATGTCCGTCGCTTCGGTATGTGGGAAGCGGACGCGCCAGGCCTCTGCTGCGGCGAAGTGCTGCGGGTTGCCGTTCAGGAACCAGCGTACGGCGGAGCCCAAGCTGACGAAGGCCAGGTCGATCTCTCCGGCGAGTAGGCGCTCCATCTGCTCGTAATCAGATCCCTGTGGGCCGCCGGTGGAGCGTTCGTAAATGGTCTTTGCCCACAATTGTGCAGCACCTGGGTTCAGGTTGGTGTAAAGGCCGGCTACCACGCCTGCAAGTCCGGAGCTATCCGGATGCGCGACGCCGATGCGGATGTTGCGGGTTGTTGCCTGAATGATGCCTTTGTAGCTGCTGGCTTCCTCGGTGGTCACGGCGTTGGGGTTATAAACGGATACCATCGTCCACCGCGTCAGTCCGGCCCAGTAGCCTTCGTTGTCGAGGTAGCGGTCGCCCACGTCACCATTGGTGAAGGCATCGACGAAGAAGGGTTGCAACGCGCCGAAGCCCTGCAGCCGTGCTGCGTCCTCGAGGGTGGGTACGATCAGCACGTCGGCATCCAGCTTGGTTCCGGCCACTGCGTCGGCGATGATATCGACCATCGACCGCACCTTTACGTCTACCTTTACGCTGTACTTTGTCTCGAAGTCGCGGATAATCTCTTTGTCCTGCGTCAGGTAGCGCCAGGTCATCAGTTTTACGGTGTTGCCCGTTGATTGGTTGATGGCCCCGGGGCCTGCTTTGATGCCGCTGGTGTTGCGGGCTGGGGCTTTGTCGTTGCCGCAGGCGGCTACGCTCAGGATGAGGGCTAGGGCGGCTATTAGTTTTAGTAGGGACTTCATGGTTGGTTTTGTTGGGGAAGGCAAAGATAGACTGTTAGACTTTTAGTACGTTAGTCTGTTGTCAGGGCATTGACAAAGGGTAGCTGATCGCTACAGGCTCTTAACCTCTACCTTCAGTATTTGATCAGCTTGATGCTCTACAATGGAGGACACGCGCTTTCCGAAAGCCGTCAATTATAGGGAATATGAAGTGTTTGAAGTTTGTACGGCTCCTGATCGTACTTCTCTTTTTTTATAATATTTGCTCATAGGTCGAATCCGGGGGGGCGGTCTAAAGCCACGACTTTTCGCTGATTTGGCAGTAAAATGGCCTTTATTAACTCTAAAATGAGCGCTTTGCCGCGTTTTCGAGTGTTGAAGACAAATGCGAAGAACGTGTGATAGATTGGTAAGTTCTTCATAGCGACTCCACAATGAGGACGTATCCATAAACGTAAAACAGACCAGATTTCTTCCTGGGTATTGATATGAACTCCGTTGATGCCGCCTCCATCATCGTCACGAGTATAATCACCACCAGAGTGACCCACTGTCTTATGCGTGTACCCCCATCGCTCAATCTTGCTGTAGACAGTATATTTCTCAGTGTTGACGACCGTACCCTGAGATACGTGATCGCAAATCTGTGCTTTGACTGTTGCTAGTTCAACGTTGCCAAATACTCTGATGACAAGCAACTCGCTACGCTCAACCAGGCAATAGCCCATTCCCAAAGGGCAAAGAGTCAAACAAACTACTATCCTCCTCCTCTATCTCCGCAATGTCTTCACTCTCTACTAAAAAGAGGGCTTCCTTAGCCCGCGTAATCGCGACGTACTTAAGGTTGATCTCCTGCTCCTTCTCCCAGTCCTTCTGCTGAGGGCGGCCCATCGGCAGCTTATCGTAGTCGATGATAAAAACACGGTTTTCTTCCAGGCCCTTGGCGCGGTGGATGGTGGACAGCTTGATGGCGCCCTTCTTCGCGGAAACGTAAGCTTTGACCTTCTCCAATACCTTGCTAACCGTCGTGCATTTCTTCTGCCACAACTCCCACTTCTTGTGCAGAAACTCCAGCCGCTTTTCGAGGTATTCGTTTTCGGCTTCCAGGAAGATCTCCCGCTCTGTCGCCTTCGGGATCTTGGCCCCGTTCTGGCGGATCACCCAGCGGTTGCGCTGCAGAACGATGTCTTTCAGCGCCCCAAAGCCCCGGTAGCGACGCTTGATGGAGGCTTGGAGTTCGTCTTGTTTAAACAATACCTTAAGTTCATTGATGAACTCCCGTGCTTCGTCCTCCGCAACCTGCACCTTAACGTCATTATCTATGAAGTCGAAAATGAGGACCAGCAATGGCGCGCGCAGGCGGCTGATTACGAGGTCTCCCGGTCGCGCCAGCTCCACCACTTCGTCAACGGTAATATTATCGACCGTACCAAATTCTTTCTTCGCTCCAACAATGTCTTCCCGGATCTCCTGCGCCAGCGCGATCACCGCTGCCGGGCAGCGGAAGCAGGTCGTCAGCGGTAACTCCGTGGCGCGGGTCATCCGCGCTACCCGGTTGAAGGATTCCACATCAGCGCCGGTAAATCCGTAGATCGATTGCTGGGGGTCGCCCACGGCCAGCACTCTACTTCCTTTCTTACCGTACTTGGCGGCTACGGCAAACTGGGCCTTGCTCAGGTCCTGGCACTCATCGATGAAAATCCAGTCAAACTTGGAAGTGGCGTTGAGCTTCCAGATGAAGGGTAGATAGATCATGTCCGTAAAGTCGATGATGTAACTACGGGCCGCCAGTTCCGTCCCTGCCGTAAGTAGTAGCCGGTGGGCGGCGTAGTAGATCTCAAGCTCCTCGTGAAAGGTCTTGCTTTTCTCCTCGTTCTGGGTGAATACGCCGAAGTGCTCCACCAGATTGACGAAGTCTTCAAACGAAGGACCGTTCAGCGTGGCCCGGTGCTTCTGGTTGATGTCCAGCAACCGCCGCTGGATTCTGAACTTCAGGTTCTTGATGGCGAAGCTTTGCCGACCATCACCACTGTTGGCCGCCTTCGGGTTGAGGTTGTTTAGCTTGCAGAGGGTCTGGATGTGCGGCGAGAGCTTGGTCTGCAGCTCTTCGCCCCGGTAGATCGTCGCGTATTTATGCTCCCGCATCTCCAGTCGGTGGTGGTGATCGGTGTTTTCCCGTAGGATGCGTAAACCAAGGCTGTGGATTGTCTGAACGGTCACTTTTTCCATGTCCCGCTCCCGGAACTTGCGCCCGATCTCTTTTGCGATGCTGTTGTTGAAGGCACAGAATAGCACCTTCGACGGATCCTTCGCAAAGCGCGCGCACTCCATAATCGTTGTCGTCTTCCCCGCGCCCGCCACTGCGTCGATGATGCCGTGCCCTTCTCCGTCGCGGACGAAGTCGAAGATGCGGTCTTGTTCAGGGGTGAAGGTCAAGGTTGGTTCGTTAGTCTTTTAGTTCGTTAGATAGTTTCGTCTTTCGCCCAGGGAAGGCCGGTTTACTGCTTTTTGATGGCAAGATAGTTATTTTTATACAATTTGTAGCAATGTTGTTGGATTGGGTTGAGCGCCTCTGGCGCGATTTATCGCGCCAGATGCGCGCAACCCAAAAAACATGTGCGCCAAGCCCCAGCAAAAAAAACATA
>JAPKCQ010000122.1 GCA_026421165.1 Lewinella sp.
TCGTTAGAGTGGAGATATTGTTGTCGTCCAAATCAACGCAGAGAAGGTCGATGTCATCCGGAGTAGTAATCAGGGCCGGAGCCGTCTTATCTTCAGCATTAACGATGCCCCAGCAAGTCTCGAAGTCGAGGGCTAGTGCGTTAACCGGTGGAACGAAGCTGAAGTTATCAATCGTCAGTACGCTAGCGAACTGACCAGCAAAAGGCTGGAAGCCATCATCATTAAGTTGAATGATAAGACTGTAACCTGGTTCGATTGCTACAGAAGCAGTACCGCTAGTGGCAGTAGTAGCGTTGAACTGGATGTCAACGACCGCACCACCGAAAGTAGTGATCGAAAAGACCTGGTCGAAGTTGGCGTCGATACCGTTGAAATCGTAGTCGAAGTTGGCAGTACCAGACTCCGAGAAGGTAATACCCTGCTCGGCACCAAAACTAGAACCCGTGAAGAATACCGTGGCCTCAGTAGAAAGAATCATCGCAGTAGACGTAAAGTCAACCTCTACGATCTGCTCGGAAGTGGGTGTCGCATCACTACTGCCACCGAAGAGAATCTCCGTCCAGTTAGATGGGCGGAAAGCACTCGTGAAGCCGATGGTCGGATCATTCTCTGCAGGAACAGAGATAGAGTAAGTGAACGCACCACAGCCGTCAATGATCGGGCCGTTGGATGGGTCGCTGTCCTGTACTACAATGGAGAAGGGGAAAGCGTCGATCAAACCGACGTTACCCGCCAGTACCATCCGTGGGATGATCAGAGCCTGGCACTCGTCGTTGAGCGTCAGGTTGATGTTGCCGATACAGGCAAGGTTTGGCTGGTCAAAAGTAACCGTAACGATTGCAGTTACTACTGCCACGTTGCCGTTGACGTCGGTTACCGTAATGGTTATCGTGTTCTGGCCAATGTCGTCGCTATTAAAAGTGAGGACACGATCAGCGTCGAAAGTGAGAGTACCACCACAGTTGTCCGTAGCGGTAACTAGGCTGGAAACCATCAGCGTTTGGCTGAGGTTATCGTCGCTAAGTACGATCGTTTGATCGTTACCTGTAGCCACCGGAGCGATGTTGTCTTCTACCGTTACGATAGCAGTACAAGCATCAGAATTGCCAGAAGCATCAGTTGCCGTCAGAGTAACGGTGTTATCACCAAGGTTTTCGCAGGTGAAATCCGTGATATCCAGGGCTAAGGTCACGCTGCCACAGTTGTCGCTGCTGCCGTTGTCAATAGCCGGGGCATTGTCACCACCACCTGAGAAGACGTTGCCGCCGTTGTCACTGGTGATATCAATGCTGAAAGCACCAGTCTCATCGCTGAAGAAGGTAGTTGCTACCAGAGTGTAGTTACCAGGAGCAAGGTTCAGCTGAAGCATGAGTGATGGCTCGTTGCCCACACCGTCATCGTCGTCACCATTCAAGTGGTTGTCACAAGGGTTGGCTGGGTCGAAGTCGCCTTCGTACATTAAGAAGTAGCCGTCGAAGTCGGTACTTCCCTGCATCTCGAAGGTGTACATGTCGTCAGCATCAACGCTGAACTCAAAAGCTTCGAAGAAGTGATCTGCAGTACCGGAACCTAAAGAACAGAAGGTGCCGGAACCACTAGGTCGGTCAAAAGCGGGACCCGTAGCCTCAAAAGCTCCGCTGAAGGAAGTAACTGGCTGTGCCATGAAAGATGCCTGAACAGAAGCATTGCCCATAGAGTCTAACTGAACGGTTACGTCCTGACAAACAGCAACTGGGGCAGTGTCATCAACGAATAGGACAGTAGATATTATGGCAGGATCACTTTCGTTACCCTGTTCGTCAATCGCTATACCAGTAATGACGAGGCTATCGTTGCCGTTAGCAAGGATATTGTGCTCCACAATCGTTACCTCGATAAAGAGGTCGAGCGGATCCGTTGTACAGTCATCGCTAAGCAGTGCCGGCAAGGTCATAGCGTCAAAAAGCCCGGGTAGGAAGGCATCACTGAAGGCAATGATATTGCTAACTAGGATAGGACCAGGTACGAAGCTATCCTCAATGAAGGTATTCCCAGGACAAGCCTCGGGAGTGGTGCTCGTGAAAACAGGAAGCAACCGGCCGTCGGGCGTGATAACGGGACCAGTATCATCAATGAACAGGACAGTTCTTATTGTAGCAGGATCACTTTCGTTACCTTGCTCATCAATTGCTACGCCAATAATGACGAGGCTATCATTACCGTTCGCAAGGATATTATGCTCTACATCAGTTACCTCGATTAAAAGGTCAAGCGGGTCTGTTGTGCAGTTATCGCTGAGCAACGCAGGTAAGGTCGTAGCATCAAAAAGTCCGGGTAAGAAGGCGGCACCAAAGTCAATGATGTCACGAACAGAAATAGGGCCAGGTACGAAGCTGTCCTCAATGAAGGTATTCCCAGGGCAAGCTCGGGAATTATCGCTCGTGGAAACAGGGAACGCTAGGCCATCAGGCGCGATAACAGGAGGGGTGAGATCCTCACCAGAGCCACACTGGCCAAATAAGGAAAACCCGCTACACAGTAGCAGGGACAACAAGCCTATTCGGCCAGTTTGTAAGTAAAAGTTTTTCATATCGTCGTCTTATTCAGAGATTAAAACAAAAGAGCAGGTTCCACATAGTCTATGACTATGTGATGAAAACCAAAGGTAGTAAATAAAGTACCATGGTGTGAATAATTTGTAGAATCTTAAGAATTAATCCATAACAATTTGCTTTCGGCTGTTCGATTATCGAAAAGCCAGGCTTCGGCCCGGGCGGCCCAAGCATTCTGTAAAGCAACCTGTACAAGCCCCTTACTGGCAACAAAACCGATTGGTGACCACATGACAGTCCAAGTACTCGGTACGACGCCTTATATTTGCCTCACTTTTACCCCCACTACTCGCAACCCAAGGTGCCATTGTACACCGCTATGTTGCCAACTACTGAGAAAAATATGGATTTCATCGCCGAACTACAGTGGCGCGGTATGCTGCACCAGCTTACCCCCGGAATTGAAGAACACCTGGCCGAAGCCCCCCGCAAGGCCTACATCGGCTTTGACCCCACAGCGCCTTCCATGACCATTGGTAACTATGTTCAAATAATGCTCCTCACGTTGTGGGCGCGTGCTGGCCATCATCCCGTCGTCTTGTTTGGCGGTGCGACCGGGCGCATTGGTGACCCAAGTGGTAAGGACAAGGAGCGCCAGCTTAAAACCTACGAAGAGCTGGACGCTAACCTTGAATTTCAGCGGCAGCAGATGTTGAAATTACTTTCAGCAGGCCTTAAGGGCGCGGCCGCAGGTGCAGAGGAAGTTGACGAAGCAAAGTTCTCCGTCGTCAATAACTACGATTTCTATAAAGGAATGAACGCGCTCGATTTTCTGCGCAATGTAGGTAAGACCCTGACCATTAGTTATATGATGACAAAGGACTCGGTAAAGAACCGTCTAGAAACCGGGATGTCCTTCACCGAATTCAGTTACCAGCTACTTCAGGGGTACGACTTCCAGTGCCTCTACGAACAAGAAGGCGTGACCATCCAGATGGGTGGCTCCGATCAGTGGGGCAATATCACGGCCGGCACCGAGTTCGTACGCCGTAACCTGGAGGGCAAAGCATACGCAGTAACCACTCCTTTACTAACCAAGGCAGACGGTTCCAAGTTCGGCAAGTCCGAAGCAGGAAACATCTGGCTCGATCCAGACATGACGAGCCCCTACGAGTTCTACCAGTTCTGGCTCCGTTCCAACGATGCCGACATCCCAACCTACCTTAAGTACTTTAGCCTGCGCTCCAAGGAGGAAATCCTGACTGATTGCGCCGTACTCGAAAGCGGAATCGCCGAGTTCCGTGACATCAAGGCCGTAAAAACAAGCCTCGCGGAAGAACTAACCGAACGGGTGCATGGTACTGGCGGCCTGGCCACAGCCCTGAGCGTCACCAGCCTAATGTTTGGTAAAGGCGCAGCAGACGACGTTCGTGCCCTCAATGCCAAAACCCTCGGCTTCATGGCTACCGAGCTCGAATCACGTACCGGCCCGACCGAACTTCAGTCCGGAAAAATGTCGCTGATCGATTTCTTAGCCGGTGCCGACATCCTGACCAGTAAATCGGAAGCTAAACGCGCCATTCTAGGCAACGCCATTTCCATCAACAAAATCAAGATTGCCGACGTGGAAGCCACCGTCTCGTCCACCGACCTTCTCCACGGTAAATTTATGATGGTGGATAATGGAAAAAAGAAGCGGTACATGGTAGTAATGAGGTAAACGGGCGGGAGGCTGTGCCTGCGGACTAGCGAAATTTCGCTAGCTTGCACTTTACAAAATTCCCAACCAATGACATTCGAAGAATTCGACACCAGCGTAAAGGCCGCAGCCGCCAAAGCCCCTAACCTCGGAAAGAGCCTCAAGCTTGACCTCGGTGAGGGTTTCATTTACATCGACATGACGGGCGAAGAAGCCATAATCACCAACGAAGATGCCGAGGCAGACACGGTAGTAACCACTACCGTCGAAACCCTAGACGCGCTCCGCAAAGGCGACCTCAACCCAATGATGGCCATGATGGGTGGCAAGATTAAAATCAAAGGCGACATGGGCCTTGCGATGAAATTACAGGGACTGCTTAGTTAGCCTCATTGGTTCGTTAGAACTTTAGCTTACTCGCATGAGACGGCCCTCCGTGCTTTTCAGAGGGCCGTTTTTTTTTACACCTAAGCCTTTTCCCCTCTTCCGAAAAGAAGAGCAGAAAGAAAGATGGAACGAAAACCTCCTGCGAAGCGGCTTATTGTTAAGCACAAACGCCCTATTCTAATAAGCCTTCCTCTGCACCTGCTGCCGAGCCCCCACTTCAGTGTCTTCCCAAAGACAAAGTCTGATCCATACCGAAGGCGAATGCCCATTCCTACCGAATAAGTGTCAAATTCTGGCCCTTTCCCGGTCAGTACGAAAGCAAAAACGTATTTTAAGCGTTAAAGCTGAAAGCTGCATCAAGTATGCGGACTTCCAAACCCTCAGGCCCATGCGCTTTCTTTACCTTATTCTTATTTTGCTCACCTCTCCTACTTTGCTGCTGGCTACCCACAACCGGGCGGGCGAGATCATCGTCAGGGCCGATGGCGATTGCAACGATATCAACAACCAGTTGCGGGCCTGTGCCACCATTATCACCTATACCGAAACCGGCCAGACGGACGTTGACCGCAACGAACTACTCATCAGCTGGGGAGATGGGACGACAGATACTATCCGCCGGGATCAGAGAATCCCCCTCCCCAACGGAATCCAACGCAACGAGTACACCCTTTGCCACCGCTTTCCCGGATTCGGCCGCTACTTCATCAGCTTTCAGGACCAGAACCGGGTGGCCAATATTGTGAACATCGACGGTGGAGGCTCGGTTAACATACCCTTCAGTGTTTACACTATCTACACACTGACTAACCCGATTCTGAATGGCTGTAACAGCTCACCGGAACTCACCCAGTCTCCCATCGAGAATGCTTGTATCGGCTCTGTCTGGACACACAACCCCGGTGCTTTTGATGTAGATGGCGACAGCCTCGCTTTTGAATTTACCGTTCCTCAGCGCGCACCTGGTGTTCCAATCACCAATTACTCCCCGATCAACCAGGGCACCGGAGCACTTTCTATTAACGAAGAAACCGGTCAGATCATCTGGGACGCGCCGGCTATTGCCGGTGAATACACCCTGGCCTTCCTAGTAAAGTCTTTCCGTAACGGCATTCCGCTGGATACCCTAGTGCGAGATATGCAAATCTTCGTAGCAGAATGTGCGAATGATCCACCCACTGTGGATCTACCCTTTCGGGAAATCTGCGTAGTTGCCGGAGAAGTGATCCAGTTCGACGTTATTGCCACCGCTCCCATGACGGATACCGACCAAGAGGTAAAACTCACCGCCAGTGGCCGGCCCTTCGACTTTGACGGCAGCCCCGCTACCTTTACGCCATCGGACAGCACTTGGCGCCCAGACCCCGAGACTAAAACCTTCCGCTGGGAGACCAATTGCACCCATATAAGTAACCAACCCTATTTCGTTGTATTCAGGGCGGAGGATGATTTTTTCAGTTCCACGAGCGGGCTCTCCACCGTCCGGGTAGTTACGATTAAGGTCGTACCACCGCCGCCCGAAGGGTTACAAACAGTAGCTGATGACGATTTCATCACACTGACCTGGGATAAACCCTATGCCTGTGAGGACAGTGCGGACCCACTGTTTCTCGGCTTCACCGTATGGCGCAAAGAAGGCAGTAACCCCTTCGAGGTGGATACCTGCCAAACCGGCCTCGCCGGCCAGGGGTACACCCAGGTGACCCCGCGGGAAACCACGGAGATGCAGGACGGTCGCTACGTCTACGTCGATGACAACATTGAGCGCGGAAAAACCTATTGCTACCGCGTCCTAGCCCTCCTCGGCCGCCCAATCGCCAACCTGGGCTTGATCTTCGAAGAGATAGAATCCATCCCTTCGGAGGAAGTCTGCGTACAGCTTTCACGGGATATTCCGCTGCTCACTAAGGTCGACGTGACAAGTACAGACCTTAATGCAGGAAACATAGACGTTTGCTGGATGAGGCCCAACGCGCTGGCACTTGATACGGTACTAAACTCCGGCCCCTACCGCTACGTCCTGAGCCGGGCTGACGGGCAAACGACTAATGGTTCGGCCTTCAGCGAGGTTACTACTTTCGAGCGCCCGTTCTTTAATGAGCCAGTAGATACATGCTATTCCGACACGGGGCTGAATACGGAAGGCCAGGCTTATTCTTACCTCATCGAGCTCATCGTAGAGAACGAAAACAATCCGATAGGCGAAGGTCAGGCAGCTACCACCGTCCGCCTTAGTGGCAGCCCAACTGATAACGCTAATGAACTTAGCTGGACGTCCATGACTCCCTGGACAAACGTGCGCTACGATCTTTTCCGTAAAGTTCCAGGAAGTTCAACCTTTGAATTTCTTACGACCACCAGCGATCAGCTGTTCCGGGATGCCGATTTGGAAAACGGAGAAGAATACTGTTATTATATTCTTGCTGAAGGAACGTACAGCGTAGACGATATCCCCAGTCCCCTATTAAACCGAAGCCAAGAACTTTGCCTGCAGCCACTGGACAATATCCCCCCTTGCCCTCCAACGCTGGAGGTAATTAGTGTTTGTGATCGCGGTGTAGACTGCACCGATACCGGCAACCTATTCAATACTCTCAACTGGGTAGTTCCGGCAGACGTCTGCGAAGATGATGACGTAGCAGGTTACCGCATCTATTTTTCGTCTGATAGCGCCGGTAGCTCACTTCAGGTTGCCGAAATTCGCGACGAGGAAGTCGTAACGTTCGACCATTTTCCTACCAACGGCATTACTGGCTGCTACACCATTACCGCCTTCGACTTTAACGGCAACGAGAGTGCCCACAGTGTAGAAGTGTGCGTAACTAACTGCCCGATTTACGAGCTACCAAATGCGTTCACCCCTAACGGCGACGGGCAAAACGACCTCTTCATTCCGCGCGGCCGCTGCTTCGTTGAACGGGTTGATTTCCAAGTATTTAACCGCTGGGGACAGTTAATTTTTAAAACCAGCGACCCTGCCATTAAGTGGGACGGACGGAACCTTGGCGGAGAACCGCTTCCTTCGGGAACATACCACTACGTTGCCAAAATTTTTGAGCAGCGGCTGGAAGGTGTTACGCTATCGGCAGAACCACTGTCGGGCTTTATTGAGCTTTTTGCCGGGGAGTAATCCAGATTATATCGTTGTTGATTGATAGGCTACTGCACGTCACAGCATGAAGGCGGTAGCCTATCACCATGAAATAGCAACAATGTAGAGTTGGTAACGCTATTCATTCGACCCCGTAATGAGGCCGCTTAGTCAAAAAACTTTAGCAACCGCCACTCTTTGCGGAGATTATTCCACATGCCTGGCTTAAGCCACAAGCCGTAGGCGAGGCCGGTAAAAAACGTAAACATAGCATACACCAATGCGGGCTTAAGCATCTGTTCGTTTTCCAGCAAAGTAGAGGTTATAAGAAACGTCAGGCTCGTGTTTTGAATTCCAGCCTCGATACCGAGCGTAATCTGGTCGTTGCGGCCAAAGCCAAACAAGCGGCCGAACAGCATGCCCGACGACAGAGCGCAAACATTTATGATCAAAGATGCGGGCAGAATTGTAGCGAGCTCAGTCATCAACAAATTACTCCCTCCGGCATCAGCGGGAGCGAGTAATTTAAGCGCGAAAAGTAGGCCCAGCAAAAACAAGCTCAGCCAGCGAAGACGAGGCTGGAGATAGTTTGCCCGGGCCACTCTACGCGCCCTAAAGACCATTCCCGAAAGAACTGGCAGCAGCACGATCAAGAAAATCTGACCAGCTGTAGGTAATATGGGCAATTGTTGCAATCCTTCTCCGGACCAGAAGGTCGTGAGACCAAGATTAACGATCACCGGAATGGTAAGCATTGAAAGGCCCGTATTACAAATGGTGAGGCTAACGGCTAAAGTAGTGTTTGCCTTCAGCAAAAAACTGATAAAATTACTAGTGAGGCCACCCGGGCACGCAGCGAGGACAATTACCCCTGCGGCAAAAGCTGGTGGAAGCTTCAGCATGAAGGCAACAACAAAGGCAACGACGGGCAGGAGCAACAGTTGGAGCCCTAAACCAAGTAAAAGTACACGGGGATGACTTACAAGTTGGCGGAAATTGTCGGCCCGCAGACTTAAACCAATACTAAACATAATCAGTGCCAAAATCAATCCGATTAGAAAATCTATCATCTTTTTTCGCCTCGTTGTTTGGGGGAACGGGTTTTTGCAGCTAAATTCGCCTTATCGGAAGTGGTAACGTTCACTATTGGTGTTGAAACAACAACACCCTTCGTGGTGTTAACAAGGTACTAAACAAGGCTTTGGCTTTCGTTCTAAAGTTATTGAACAGTGTTTTACTTCTGTTCTAAAGATGTTAATAGGGTTTTAGGTGTTTATTTCTGGACCGGCTGTGCATTGCACGACCGGTCTTTTTTTGTTTTACAGCCATTGAATTACTTCTCCCGCTCCACCGCAGCCACCAAGGCATCATACCACTCTTCCCCGTACTTACGGATCAGCGCAGGTTTAGCAAACTCATAGACGCGAATTTTCTCCCGCTTCCCCATGGAACAGGCGGCTGAACAAATATCCCAAACATCGTAATTCAAGGCTTCAAAATCGGCACTTGGCTTAGATTTAACGCGGATGGGATAGAGGTGACAGCTAATCGGCTTTTTCCAGTCAGTCTTCCCGTCCCGATTTGCCTGTTCGATCCCGCACATGGCCATCCCCTGGTCGTTTAACGTCATGTAGGCACAGGCGCCGTTATCCACCAGAGTAGTGTCCCAACCACCCAGCTTCTCGTTGTTGGTGTAAAAACCCTGTTCTTCGATAGCTGCCCTACCCTCTTCGGTGAGGTAAGGAGCCACTTCAGGATAAATTTTCTCCAGGATGCTTAGTTCCTCCTTTTCCAGCGGGGCGCCAAAATCTCCTTCCCAGCAACACGCGCCCTTACAGGCCGTCAGGTTACAGGCGAAGTGTTCGTCGGTTACGTCATCGCTGACGATTACATTATCGATTATGTACATAATACCTACTGTTTAACGTCCACCTCAATCCGGCGATCCTGATTAGCCAGTTGCCAGGCAGTGTGAAATACTAGGCGACCAATTTTTTCCATTTTTTCGAAGTGGATCTTGTCTACCGTATCCGTAGCCTGGTGATAATCGGCGTGAGTGCCGTTGAAAAAGAAAATACTGGGAATGCCCTTCACCGCGAAGTTATAATGATCCGAGCGGTAGTAGTAACGATTGGGATCATCTTCAGCGTTGTAGGTGTAATCTAGTTCGAGTTGGGTATACTCCTTATTAACGTATTCATTGATACGGTGTAACTCCGTACTGAGGCGGTCACTCCCGATTACATAGATGTATTCGGGGTTGTCCACATGCTCCTCGTCTACGCGGCCAACCATGTCTACGTTTATGTCTGCGATGGTATTCGCTAAAGGAAAAATCGGATGGCTAGCATAATATTCAGAACCGAGAAGTCCTTTTTCTTCGCCGCTTACGAGTAGAAAGAGTACGCTACGCCGTGGTCCAATTCCTTGTTTTTTAGCCACTACGAAGGCTTCGGCAATTTCCAGGACGGTGGTGGTACCGGAACCGTTGTCGTCAGCACCATTGAAGACGTTGTCTCCGCGCTTACCGATATGATCGTAATGAGCACTAACGACCAATACTTCGTCTTTCAGCTTAGGGTCAGAGCCCTCTACAAAACCCAGTACGTTTTCTCCGATGAGCTCCTTCACCACCTTCGACTGGGTCAGCTCCAGGTTTACCGGAACGGATACAGCTTTAGAGCGTCCGGATTTTTCCATCTTCTTACGGGCCTTGATGACCTTTCTTCCGGCCTTCCCCATAATTTTACGGGCGAGTTGTGGCGTGATGTAGACGACGTTCGCGGTTTTACGTTCCGCTTCGGCTTGTTCGGCCATACGCATCCGGCCGTCCAGTGTTTCCTGGCGGATATTACGGATGTTGGTCTTGAAATCAGGGTCGATAATGAACACTGTTTCAACGCCGTTTGCCTTAGCGACTTCCAGTTTACGCTCGTTGTTTGTGCTCCAATCCGAAGTTTTATCAGTACCGGATACCTGGTAAATATCTTTTTTTCCTTTCGGCTCCCCCGAAAAGATGAGGATGTGTTTTCCAGCTACATTTTTTCCGTTATAATCGCTGTAAGCTTCGTCGTCGATGCCGTAACCGAGAAAAGTGAGTTCGGAAATATTGGTGGCACTTCGGTCTATATTTTGAGAAGGTGCGCTTGCGTATTCCCAGAGGTGACGCAGGGGTTCCCCATCCAGTTTAAGCTCAATATTTTCCCACTTTTGGCGGGCGAAGAGAATGCGCTGGAAGTATCCGCCGTTTTCTCCGATGGCGGGAAGGCCGAGGTCGGCGAATTGCTTGCGCAGGTATTCTGCGGCCCGTTTCTGGCCGGGTTCTCCGGTTTCGCGGCCCTCCATGTCATCGGCGGCCAGAATGTTGAGGTGACGCTTCATGTCTTCCACTTTAATGGTGGCAGCCAGGGCTCTGGCCTCTGCGGGCGAAGTTGACAGCCCTTGGACCGGACCGGTCTTTTGCGCGAAAAGCACGCCGGAGAGCAAAGCTGCGGCCAGAAGCAGGGTATTACGGATCATGTTATATTTAAGTTAGTATTGCGAAATAACGCCACGAAGCAACGGATGTTTTACTTCATGGCTGTGCTTTCCGGAACTACTCTTCAGGTAAGGAGGCTCGGCAGCAGGTGCAAGGTGTGTTATTGAGTTAGTGGTTCACTAAGTTACTGGGTGGCTACCGCAAGGTCCGTTCGCGGCGCTATGCTTGCTCACCTTCGGCGAACAA
>JAPKCQ010000123.1 GCA_026421165.1 Lewinella sp.
CCAGAACTGGTCATAAACGAACCGTCGGTAACGAATAGATTGGGCACGGCGTGTACCTGGTTCCATTTGTTGAGGACGCTCGTTTTCGGGTCGCGGCCCATGCGTGCGGTACCCATCTCGTGGATGGCGGCGCCGGGAGCGGTGGGCTCGTTGTGGACCGTCACGTTTTCGCAGCCTGCCGATAAGAGCATTTCCTCCAGGCAGTTCACGCCGTCGATGCGGAGTTTGCGTTCGTTCTCCTTCAAGCCTGCATCGAAGACGAGTTTTGGGATGCCGAACTGGTCGGTATCCGTTGCGTGGAAGTAGAATTTATTCTCGTGGTAGGGTAGTAGTTCGCCGAAGCAAGTGGCACGTACTTGCCAGTCGCCCGGCTTGGTGACTTCATTTTTAAAGTTAGGGCCGAGCGATGCACCGGTGTTCATTCCTCTGGACGCACCCCCCTGGTAACCAAAGCCACGGATGTAGTCGTCGCGTTTGGTCGCAGCGTTGATGTTGCGGAAGCGTGGGATATAGAATCCTCCATTGGGCTTACGACCGCTGAAGTACTTGTCTTTTTTGCCGGTGTAAGTGCCGGAGCCACCCATACCATAATGGTGGTCCATGATATTGTGGCCAAGTTCGCCGCTGTCGTTGCCCAAGCCGTTGGGGAATCGCTCTGATTTGGAGTTCATCATGATGGCCGTCGAACCGATGGTACTGGCATTGAGGAAAACGATCTTTGCGTAATACTCCCGCGTCTCCTTGGTCTCGGCATCGATGACGCGCACGCCGGTCGCCCGTTGGGTCTTGTCATCGTAAATGACGGAGTGGACGATGCTGTTGGCCATCAAGGTCAAGTTTCCCGTATCGTTGGCCACGGGAATGGTAGAAGAAAGGGAACTGAAGTAGCCGCCGAAAGGGCAACCCCGCCAGCAGCGGTTGCGCGCTTGGCACTCACCCCGGGTGCCATGGTGTAATTCAGGAATATACTTTGTAAGGTTAGCCGTACGGCCGGGCGTGATGCGACGGACGGGCCATTTTGCTTCAACGGACTGTTTGAAGTGGTCCTCCACACAGTTCAGATCGAAAGGCGGCAGAAATTCACCATCGGGTAAATGTGCAAGGCCTTCTTTTTTACCCTGTATACCGACGAATTTTTCTGTGTAGGTGTACCAAGGGGCAATGTCTTTGTAGCGGACGGGCCAATCTACCGCAACGCCATCTTTCATATTCGCCTCAAAATCTAGGTCGCTCCAGCGGTAACAGTGTCGGCCCCACATGATGGAACGGCCGCCGACGTGCTCGCCACGGATCCAGTCGAAGCGCTGGTCTTCGTCGTATTCGCGCTCATCGTCTTTAGCGATCCAGTGCTTATTGTCCTGGTTTACCCACCAGGATAGGCGGTTCTGTTTGTAGTAATGCGCCGCGATCTCTTCGCGCGGAACTTTGCCCTGGTACTCCATATCCCAGGAGTCGAGGTTGGCGGTGGGGTATTCCCCGTGCTTTACCATCCGGCCGCGCTCGAGCATGAGGGTTTTATAGCCTTTTTTGCAAAGTTCCATTGCGGCGTAGCCACCACTTATTCCGGAACCTACCACGATAGCATCGTAGGTTACTTCCTCTTTTCCTTTGGAGTTGAATTTCATGGTGATTGGCTTTTGACCTTTAGGCCGTTAGCCGACAACGGCCCTTCCAGAATAAGGAGGGCCGTATCGGTTAAACATTGCTACTTTTAAAACGGACGTTGCATCCTGCGGCCGCGCATTAGGATAGTGTTATCAGAGCGCCCAGGCTTTACCACCCGTTAGCTCCTGTAGGTCTCCGCAGGGAATGTATTCTCCGGGAACGGGGTCGTAGGCGAGCATGGTGGTTGCTACTTCCTCCGTCTGAACATACATGCCGATGATGGCGGACTTCAGGTTGAAGTAGGCAGATTTAACGGAGGCCTTGTCACTTTCTACTATTTGTTCCTGGGGGACGTCTTCTCCAGACATGGTTATTTCCACTTTACCTGTTTTGAATTTCAGGTCTTGGTCCTGAAGGTAAGTGAGTGCTTTGTTGGCATCCATGTTGCTAAAACCACCGGGGTTATCGGCATCCATTTTTTGCATTAGGGCCTGTATTCCCTTGCGGGTTTTCTCCTGATCCTTTTTACCGTAGACATCCCCAACGACCTTATCGATCATTTGAGGTACGCCTACTTCAACGGCACCGGGGGTATCCGTTTTTGGTAGCATGACATCGGCCATTTTCGTGATGTATTCGTACTCTGTTTCGCTGAAGAAGCCGGGCTTAAAGGAGGGGCTCATCATTTCGGCATCCGGCTTACAGCCGGTAAGGAGTACGGAGGCTAGTGGTGCGCTGATAGCGAAGCCGGTGGCATAGGCTGTGTAGCGTAATATTTCTCTTCTGTTCATCTTGTTGGTATTTTGGTGTTTTGGTGCGTTGGTAATTTGGTGTGCCGATATAGCCGACGAACCAAACTACCAATAGACCAAAATACTAATTTAGAGGTTCATTTTTTTGAGTTCCTTCACGGCATGGTCGGCCGCGCGAGCGGTGAAAGCCATGTAGGTTAGTGATGGGTTTACACAGGCGGCGGAAGTCATGAAGGCACCATCGGTCATGTAAACGTTCGGCGCAGCCCAGAGGCGGTTGTGCTTATCCACCACGGAATTACGTTTGCTAGATCCCATGCGGGACATGCCCATTTCGTGGATGCCGAGACCCGGGAAAGAGTGCGCATCGTAGGTGTTCACATCTTTGAAGCCGGAAGCCTCTAGCATTTCGGCAGCATCGGTTTTCATCCGTTCTACCATGGCGTACTCGTTGGAGCCCCACTTGGCGTCGAAGCTCATGGTGGGTAGGCCATCCTTGTCTTTTACGTCGCGGTTGATGGTCATCCGGTTGTTCGTGTCGGGGAGGGTTTCGGCGAAGGCCGTCATACCCATCTGCCAGGGGCCGGGAGCCACGAGGGCTTTTTTCATCTCGGGGCCTACCTGAACGCTCATTTCCCGAACGGCGCGCATCCAGTTGGTGCGGCTGCCGCCACCCTGGTAACCCCATCCGCGGACGAAGTCTTTACTAGCGCTGGCCTTATCACCCAGGTTCTGGTAGCGGGGGATGTAAACACCGTTGGGCTTGCGGCCCTTGAAGTGCTTGTCTCCGTACTCGTCTAGCTTACCACGGGCGCCTACGCGGAAGTGGTGATCCATGATGTTGCCACCAAGTTCTCCACTGGCATCGAGGGTTATTTCTTCCTCATACTCCGTGTTCATGACGATGAAGCTGGAGGGGATGGCCGAAGCGCAGAGGAAAACGACCTTGGCGTAGAACTCGTGGTCTTCGCCCGTTTCCGTATCCCGGACACGGACACCCTTAGCCTTACCGGCGTCCTTGTCCATTATCAGGCTGTAAACGGAACTGTTTGGGCGTATGGTAACGTTACCCGTCGCTTGTGCAACCGGAATAGTTGAACTGAGGCTGCTGAAGTAGCCGCCGAAAGGACAGCCACGGATGCAGCGGTTTCGGTACTGACAGGCACCGCGGGTTCCTTTGTGGACAGAAGGATTGTAGGCGGTAAGGTGCGCCACCCGGCCAGCAGTAATGGTGCGGCCCATTTTGTCCATTACGCCTTTGCGAAGATGATCTTCAGCGCAATTCAGTGGCATCATTGGTAAAAACTTGCCATCGGGTAGTTGTGGCAGACCAAGCAACTCACCGCTAATGCCGGCGAAGGTTTCTACGTAATCGTACCAAGGCGCGATTTCATCGTAGTTAATAGGCCAGGGCGTGCCATGGCCGTCGCGGGCGTTGGCCTCAAAATCCATTTGGCTCCAGCGGTAGGAGTGGCGGCCCCACATGATGGAACGTCCACCTAAGTGGTAACCGCGCATCCAGTCGAAGCGGGCCTTTTCATCGTCGTAAGGGTGTTCACTGTCCTTCACGAACCAGTGTTTGCTGGCTTCTTTGACGGTATAGCCGGTACGGTTTTGCTTTTTGTAGTGCTTATCTATTTCCTTCTGTGGCACGAGGCCACCGGGGGTCTCGAAGTCCCAATCATCGAGATTGGCAGTTGGGTAATCTCCGTGTTTTACCATGCGGCCCTTTTCCAGGACGAGGGTTTTTAGCCCTTTGGTGGCCAGCTCCATTGCTGCCCAGCCGCCACTAATTCCGGTACCGACAACGATAGCGTCGTAGGTGACTTCTTCGTCACCTTGTGAGTTAAATTTCATACTTTTCGCATCTTGATCAATAAATAAGTTGAAGCTCGTCAAGCATCAGATTTTCTGATAAATTCCAAGCAGCCACCCTAAGGCGTAATAATCTGCAAAGTACAAATAAAGTTGGGCCGCGAAAGATTCCCCTTGGACTTTATGGGGTATTAACAAAAGGGAGTAGGTACTTCTTCTTTTCCGGCACTTATATTAAGGACTTGTTAATGTCGCGAACGAGCCCCGGTCCGGCATACACCATTCCTGAATAGACCTGTATGAGTTTGGCGCCGGCGTCTAGTTTTTCTTGGGCGGAGGCCGGGCTATCGATACCGCCAACGCCGATGATATTCAGTGTTTTACCGCTGTTTTCGTAGAGGTAGCGAATTACTTCAGTCGAGCGTGTGCGTATTGGAGCACCACTTAAACCGCCGTTACCCATGGCCGCCACTTCATCCGAGTCGGTGATCAACGGCTTACGGGCAATGGTGGTATTGGTGGCGATTATGCCGGCGATACCCGTACCCTGAACGATGCCGAGAATATCGTCGAGCTGGCCTTCCGTGAGGTCCGGCGCAATTTTAAGAAGAATGGGTTTTTCCGACCACAGCTCACCTGGCTTACCGAGTGCTGTGCCCACCATGGCGACGGATGGTTGCGCCAGTTTTATATTTAGTTCCTGGAGGGTAGTGAGTAGGGCCGTTAGCGGTTCCTTGTCCTGCAGCGCACGCAGGTTCGGGGTGTTGGGCGAGCTTACGTTAACGACGAAATAATCGACTAGTGGGAATAGGCGTTCGAAGCATTTTACGTAATCGCTCACGGCGTCTTCGTTCGGTGTCACTTTGTTTTTACCGATGTTGCCGCCAAGAATTATTTTTCCAGGACGGCCATTTTTTAACAAACGTTGCGCCAGTGCTTCAACGCCTTCGTTGTTGAAACCCATGCGGTTGATCAGGGCACTATCTTGCGGAAGTCTAAACAGGCGCGGCCGCGGGTTGCCGGGTTGAGGTAAGGGAGTAACTGTACCAAGCTCTAAAAATCCGAACCCTAGGGACGCCATGTCTTTGTAGTAACTGCCGTCTTTATCAAAACCAGCAGCCAGGCCAACGGGGTTAGGAAAAGGCAATCCGAAAACAGTGCGTTCAAGCCTTTTGTCTTCAAAATTATAGATGGACCGGAAAGCATGGCTCACGCCTGGAACGGCCAGCGTTGCCGCTAGGCCGGAGACCGTAAACTGATGGGCTCGTTCGGGAGCCATTTGGAAGAGTAGTGGTTTCAGGAGCTGGTACATGGGGGCAAAGATATTTGATTTAATCTTTTTTTGAGTTGGGTTGAGTACTTCTGGCGCGATTCTTTAAGATCAAATCGCGTCAGAGGCGCTCAGCCTTACTTTAGAGTACAAATTATTACAAAAAAGGGCGGAAGCCAACCAGCATCTTAGTTAAAAGAATGTTAGTCGGCTTCCGCCCAAAGGCTGAGAACAGAGAAAAGAACTACGGTAGGCTATCCCGTCTCACGATCTCTGAATACTTGTCTCTGAAAAGTCTACTGCTTAATAATCTGCTTGCTGTAGATCTTACCATTTACCACTACCTGCAGGTTGTAAACACCAGCGGGAACGTTGGTGAAATCAATGCGGTTGTTGGTACCGTTAAAACGGTTTGCCTTCAGGATGCGACCGTTCTGGTCGGCAACGATTAGGGTAAACTGCTCGATGTTGGTTTCGTCGTTGCGCACGTTAAGAATGTCCTGGGTTGGGTTCGGGAAGAACGTGATGTCCAGGCCGCTGTTCTCGATTGGCTCACCGGTAGAAACGGCACCCTGCTCGGCTTCGTGAGCACCGATGTCGGGAGCGTCGCCACGTGGGTTGCCACGTACGTCCATTGCTGGAACGAGGGCGTTTACCACACCGTTGTTGATTAGTGGGTTGTCCGTTAGCGGGTCAGTGATTACCAGGTCGGTGTTGGGGCCTTCTCCGGCATCGTCTTCTACGTCAATGAATACTTCAGTAGCAGTGATGTCTTCGTCGAAGATGTCGGTTGCTTCGAGGGTGAAGTCAGGAGAAATTTCTGCGTTGTAGAAGTTTCCGCCTAGTGATTCTACGAAGAGGTCACCTACTGCGACGAAGCCGAAGTCCGTGTTATCTGTACCGGGCTCAGCTTCGACACTTGACCGATTAATACCATTGATGAAGGCGTTATTCAACAGCACAATCTTCATGGAGTTAGAGTCAGCATCATTGGTATCTCCTGGCTGGAAGAAGGCGATATCATCACCGAAAGCATCGTCGCCCCGGTTATTAAGAGCGAAGGTGTTGTTCACTAGGTTGGCATCGAGTACAAAAGAGCCTACTTCGCGAACGTTATCTAGTTCGTCTCCGTCCAGAGCCGGGCCGTTACCGTTGAAGATAATTGCACCGCCGCTGTTGACGTTTGCTACGTTGTTGACGAATACGCAATTTGTGAGGTCGAGTACCGCTCCCTGGGTAGCGATAGCACCACCTTGCGATTCAGCAATAGAGTTGAAGAAGCGGGAGTTCGTGATGCTACCTGAGAAGAGTTCGCTGGTTACGGTAACCACTTCGTCGGTAGTATCGCGGCTAAATTCGTCTATTACAACGTCAAGTGCGCCACCTTCGCCACCGGCGGTATTGTCAAGGAAGTCACAGTTGTCGATATTAAGACCGAAAGAACCGAGGGTAAGAATAGCACCACCAGAAGTACCATCGGCAGCGGCGTTGCTGGCAAAGGTAGAATTGGTGATGATGAGTGGTACTTCACGGAGCTCGTTGCCTAATGCGTAGATGGCGGCACCTCCGGAACGGATGTTGTCGCCATTTTGCGTAACGGTATTGTTGATGAAATCAGAGCTGTTTACAGTCAGGCCGGTAGAGCTGGGCTCGAAGTAAATGGCGATACCGGCACCCTGGAAGGCATCGGAAGAGTTACCGTTGTCTCCGAAAGTTACGTTGTCTATGTCCAACCCAACAACACCACGGGAGATGATGGTACCGAAGCCAGCTACGTTTTCCTTAATTTCAGAGTTGGTGATGGTGAAGTTGTTCCGTCCCTGTAAGTAAGCGAAAGCACCCTGGCCACCAGCAGAAATGTTACCATTCATGGTGGCACCGTCGATGGTACCGGTTACCTCAGCCGCACCGAATACGAGCATACAAATGGCGCCACCAGCACCGGCGTCCTGGTTGTCGCTGATTACGGATTTAGAGTAGTTGTGCACGTAAGAGCGACCATCAGCTGGCTGCATGTAGAATGCACCACCGATCGTTCCGGCACGGTTGTCCGTTACAGTACAGGCGTCCAGGTCGAGGTTAGTGTTGAAGGAAGTGATGGCCGCACCACGCTGGACAGCGTTGTTGTTCGTGAAGGTACAGCCACGGAAAACGTAGTCGTCGAGACCCATCGTTTCGCCTTCTACTGGCTCAGAGTCACCTCCTTGGGAGATTTGTACAGCGCCACCAAGATTGGCCAGTAGGCCGTCAAAGGTAGAGTTGCTTACGAGTAAACGGTCACAGTCAGCGGCACGGAGACCGGCACCACGGCCAGCGGGAGTACTGAGGTTGGTAAAATTACAGCTATCGACAGTTACACCGAGCGCAAAGTTGATATTCATGAAACCGGATTGTTGCTCTTCACCGTCGGCACCAATGAAGTTAGAGTTTGTTATCATAACGTCAGACACAGAGTTCAGGTAGAACTGGTGGCCGCCACTGGAGTAGTTACCAGAAAGGGTGATGTCGTCGAATGTAGATCCGTCAACAGTATTGAAGATACCGGCAAATGCAGAACCGAAGTTGGCGCGGTTGGCGGTGAACCTCAGGCGACTGGCGTTGGTGCGGGCGAAGGTCCGAATACCACCACCGGAAAAGGCAACAATTGAGGCACCTTCGGGCTGGTTCAAAGCAACAGCACCGTTGGTGATGATCAGGCCATCAAGCGTAACGGTGTAGGCAGAAACCTCGTTGGTGTCCTGAATGAAGAGTACGCGGTTGTTATCAGTGAATGTGAGGCTGTCGTAAGCAGCACCATCGTTGCCCAGAACGTCGCCGCTAAGGATGGTCTCGTTGAGGGTGGGGTCCGCTGCAGTTGCTTCGATTTCGGTACCGTTGAAGCCACCGAGTACGGTGAGTTCTTTATCAATAAAGAAAGAAACAGAATCGGGGGTAGTGTAAGTACCGTCAGCGATCCATACGGAAGAACCGGATGGGGCGGTGAGGAGTGCATCGTTGAGGTTGGTATAGGCATCGGCCCATGTGGTGCCGTCGCCGGTGCCCATAGCGTCAGTGTCTACGAAAACTTGGGCGCTGAGGTTAAAAGTGAAGGCGGAGAGGAAGGCAAAGAGTAAGAAATGCTTCATGAATATTTTAGTTTTACGCAGAATGGATTGAACGCGTTGTTGGTTTACCACAGAGGGATCTATGGTAACACGCGGGTTTTACTTAGATAGAACACACTTTTTCGACATTTAAAGCAAAAAATGGAGCAAAAAGCCCAATTATTGTTAGATATCAAGTGAATGCACATTGTTAAAAATAGGGTAAGTATAAAAGCAAAGATATGAAATTACCTTTAAGACAAAAGAGACAAAAGTTCTCAGTGGGGGTAAAGTGTCGGCACGCCTGCAGTTAGAAGTATCACGGCTCATCGCTAAACTAAAAACGGTCAACCCTCCAAGATTAGGAGAGTTGACCGTTATTGCTTGGTAGACCCACAAGGACTCGAACCTTGAACGACAGTACCAAAAACTGTTGTGTTGCCAATTACACCATGGGTCTGTACCATTGGGGATAAATCCCTAAGCGGCCGCAAATATACTGCTGATGTTTCCTTTGCGCAAGTGGTAGGGAAGAAAAATTCATGAATGGAAGAAAAAGACTTTTTTAGATACTACCTTTTTAAACGGGTCACGCCCTTTTAGACGCTATGCTTGTAGGCGCAGAGCTCAAGTGTGGGAGTCTACAAGCGTAGCGTTTAAAACTAAAGATCTAAAAACCATGTCTCTAACTTTCTCTGCACCAGCGCTCGCGCCCAAAAAATATTCTACCCCGTACTTATACGGAAGTACAAGGAGACTCAACAATTCACAACCCCCGTGGTCAATACCGTGTTAACGAGACGAATAAGTGCAAGAAGCCTCTGACCTTTTTCCTTATTACTCCACGAGTGTTCTTCCTTCCTCGTTCCTTCCATAATTTTCTCATTCTATAACTTTCCATGCAGCAGTACATCATCAACCGGGTAATCTTCCTGGGCGTCTTTGCCATCATCGGCATCGTCGGGATGCAAACGTACTGGGTGGCTACGACCTGGCACCTGAACGATACGGAGTTTCGGCAGAAGGCGCAGCTAGCATTATATGGTGTAGCGCGTCAACTGGCCGCCGCCAATAACTCCGATTTGCCGAGTCAGGACATCGTACGCCAGCAAAGTAGTAACTACTTCATCGTTAATATCGAGTCGGAGATCAACGCCTTAAAGCTTGAAGAACTGATGCAGAAAGAACTGGTGAACCTGAGCCTCGATGTCCCCTTCGAGTACGCTATCTTCGACTGTAGCAGCGACCGCATGGCCTACGGCGCCCGCTGTGAGCCGACCACGGAACCACAACCTGAGGAAATAAGCAAAGCCAGCTACCTGCCGCCGGACGAAAATCTGCTGTATTACTTTGGCGTAAAGTTCCCCGAGCGCACCGGCTATTTATGGGAGAAAATGCAGGTGGTTTTTTTCTTTACCGCCGTCTTGCTGTTTACCGTGACCTTTTTCATTTTCTCGATGATCGTGATTTTGCGTCAGCGCCGCCTGGCCGGAATGCAAAAAGATTTCATCGATAATATGACCCACGAGTTCAAGACGCCGCTCTCTACCATCCGTATTGCTGCTGGTGTTTTTCAGCGAGATGAACGCATCATCGCTGACGACCGATTGAGCCGCTACGCCACCCTCATCCACGAACAGTATGAACGCCTAAATAACCAGGTAGAAAAGGTGCTCCAGATTAGCCGCATCGAAAAGGGGAACTTCGAAATAAAGAAGGAACGGGTGGATTTGAAAGAACTTCTCCCTCCCCTGCTTGGCGGTATCACCGTTCGGGCCGAAGAGTGCGGAGGAGAACTACACTCTCGGATGCCGGAAGGCGCGCTGATGCTGAACGCGGACCCTGTCCACCTTTCCAATATTCTCCATAACCTCTTGGATAATGCGGTGAAGTACGGTGGTAACAACCCGGAAATCACCATTGGCGGCCGGCGAAAAGGCGATCAATTTTATATGTACGTCGCTGACGAAGGGCCCGGCATCAGCAAGGAACACCAGGACCATCTCTTCGAAAAATTCTACCGCGTGCCTACCGGAGATGTCCACGATGTAAAAGGGTTCGGCCTCGGCCTTTTTTACGTCTACCAGATCTGTCGGGCCCACGGCTGGACGATCCGGGTGGAAAGCAAGGAGGGAGAAGGAACTACCTTTCATCTTCGGATGCCTCTGCTGGCCGTGGATAAACCAGCAGCGGCTAATGTTGGATGAAGAATGAATCAGACGACACCGGGACGTGGGCACCTGAAAGCCTACCTTAACGTGAAGTTTTTGTCCGGTTTTTAGCAGCGAGTCTCCCGTTAACTTACTAAAGAGTCTACTCAAATAAATCATGTCTAAAGCACACTTACTCTACGTAGAAGACGACGAATCTTTGAGCTTCGTTACCAGGGACAACCTGGAATTGAGTGACTTCACCGTCACCCACTGCTCGAACGGGGCCAAAGCGCTGGAGGAAATCGAAAAGCCAGACTTCGACTTCGACCTCTGCCTACTCGACGTGATGTTGCCTGGCGTAGACGGATTTGAACTGGCTCGCCGTATCCGGGAGAAGAATCAGGATGTGCCCATCCTTTTCCTCACCGCCAAAAGCTTGAAGGAAGACCGTCTGCGGGGACTACGGCTGGGGGCGGATGACTACATCACGAAACCCTTCAGTATCGAGGAACTGATCCTGAAAATCGAGGTGTTTCTAAGGCGAAATAAAATCCGACCCTCCTCCCCTGCCTTCGATCTGCGGCGGATTGGAGACTATACCTTCGAACTGGAAAAGCTGCAGTTGCAGTATAAAGATGAAGAGCCACGCCGCCTCACCCGCCGCGAAGCCGAGCTACTTAGCTACCTTAGTAAAGGCCGTGATCAGGTGAGCGAGCGGGG
>JAPKCQ010000442.1 GCA_026421165.1 Lewinella sp.
TTTGAAGGTCTTTTCCTGCCACGGATCCTTGGCTACTCCGTTTTGCGGGGTGAGATTACTGAGAACTACTACTATGCCCGCCAGAACAATCACTTCGGCGAAATTATGAAAGCCATTGCCTCCAACAGTAATTTTGATCAGTTGCGCAACCGCATCGGCCAGAGCGTACAGTGTGGTTTTGCGCTGAGTAGTGACATCTTCGTCACCAACCTGGTGAACGATATTTCGAGTAAGCGTGTCCGCCAGTTTCTCCAGGCGCAACGCAGCAATGATGCCCGCACAATGGAAGGACGCCGCCGCATCGAGCGCCGTTACCGCCGCCAGTTCAAAGGCCGCAACTACCACTACGCACCCTTCCCGGTTAATACCCAGGAGTTGACTACCCTCAGTACCGCACTCATTGATTTTCTTCTCTTTCGCGTTAGTGGTGTGCTTAACAACGACGCGCTGTTACCAACTCTGCATCAGATGGTCACCCAGCCTGATTTTGCCGGTTGCAAGGAGATCATGAAGCCGATAGCCATCTACGGTACTTACTTTACTCCGAATGAAGAACAACTTTCTGAACTGAAGGCTGCACTGAACCAGGAGCGCAAAGCCAACCCGGAGGGTATCGCTGATGCCATTCTCGGCTTTATCCTGGAGCTGAAGAAGCACTCATCCTTTCGCTTTGGCCCAGAACAGGAGCAGAAATTGGGAACCATTGTTGACCGTTCGATCGAAGATGACCTCACGGCTTTCTTTAACCTTACGGATGAAATTCATGCAGGAGGCTTCGCCAGTCCGGACGTACAGCAAGCCATTCAGGAGGAACAGGCCCGGCACAGTGGTCTCAGTAACTTCAACGAGAATGTACGGCAGACCATCTTCGGCTACTTTGAGAAGATGGCCGCAGGCCTTGGCACAGAAGAGTCAGACTACCTGCAATGGTTCGAGATCACCGGTATCCAATTCCCCGCCTACATTAAGGTCTTCGGAAACGAGAGCTTTAACCAACAGCTACGTGGCCTCGCCAAAAAGTACACCAAAGACCTGATTAAGACGCATACCAACAAACGGGGCAAAGACTACCGGGATATTAAGAAAACGACAATGACTACCTGGCAGAATTACGGCTTCATGACCGAAAAGCAACTGAAAGAGTTCTTCAAAACGCCACGTAAGAAGAAGCCTACGGAAGAGTAGACCCGGTAACCAGGTCCCTTAATAAGTATAACTAAACAAAGGTGAAAAAGGCCGGTTTCTCTGATACGAGGGACCGGCTTTTGTTTTTCTGGCGGATAATTCGCTTCTTACCTTGACTTTCAATCACTGCATCTAGCTCAAACCCGTTTTATGTCAAGATTAGTTATCATTTCTAACCGCCTGCCGATTACTATAAACCGGTCGGCGGGAGAATTACATTACCATCCCAGCGCGGGAGGACTTGCGACTGGCCTTAACTCTCTCGACGCTAGCTATAATAAACTATGGATCGGTTGGCCTGGTGAGGACATTACCGATGAGTGGGAAAAGGAAAGCGTAAGGACCGACCTGGCCAAACGGCAGCTTGTACCAGTTTTTTTAACCCCGCGGGAAATTGACCTCTACTACGAAGGGTTCAGTAACAAGACCATTTGGCCGCATTTCCACTATTTTACGGAATACACTGCTTACGATGACGACATGTGGGCCGCTTACCAGGAAGTGAATTATAAATTCTTTCAGGAAACAGTAAAGCACCTACGCGATGGAGACATGGTCTGGGTACATGACTACCAATTGATGCTCCTCCCAGCACTCATTCGGGCCAAATTCCCGAATATCAGTATTGGTTTTTTTCTTCATATTCCCTTCCCGAGCTATGAGGTATTTCGTATTCTACCCTGGCGTAAAGAGATCTTAAACGGCATTCTGGGGTCGGATCAAATCGGTTTTCATACTTTCGGGTACATGCGGCACTTTCTGTCGGCGGCTTACCGGCTAGTGGGGCACGAACACAAGTTTGGACGTCTCTTTATTGAAGACCGGGAGGTCAACGTTGACGTGTTCCCAATGGGAATCAACTACGAGAAATATGCCCACCCGGACGTAAACGCCGAAATGGACCAAAGCAGTGGAGAAATCCGTAGGCTTCACGCTAGCCGCAAGATTATACTCAGTGTAGACAGGTTGGATTACACCAAAGGGATTCCGCACCGGGTTCGAGCCTTCGGCCGCTTCATCCGGAATAATCCGGAATATATCGGTAAGGTGAACCTCATTATGGTCGTTGTGCCGAGCCGCGCTAACGTAGACCAGTACCAGAGCCTGAAGCAGGAAGTGGATGTAGTGGTTTCGCAGATTAACTCCGAGTACGGTACGTTCGACTGGATGCCCGTACACTATTACTACCGCAGCCTTAACTTCGCTGCCCTGACCACACTCTACAAAGAAGCTGACATAGCGCTGATTACGCCACTACGCGACGGTATGAACCTGGTGGCTAAAGAGTATGTCGCAGCCAAGGAAGACTCCAAAAAAGGAGTCCTCATTCTCAGTGAAATGGCCGGCGCCGTCTACGAACTGAACTACGGCGCCATCACCGTGAACCCACAAAGCCACAAGGATATCGAAAATGCCCTGCTGGAAGCATTAAAAATGAACGAAGAAGAGCAGCGTTTCCGAATGGAAACCATGCAGGC
>JAPKCQ010000124.1 GCA_026421165.1 Lewinella sp.
GAAGGGGCAATAGACATAGTGTTGTCGCCTGAAATGGAATCCTTTTCACAGGCAAAAAACGCCAAAAGAGATAGAACCAATGAAATGGAGAAGAATAACCTTTTTAGGCTATGAGTGCGTGGGGGGGGGGGGGAGGTTTTGCAAAGCAAATGAAGGTTGTACAAGCAAAGAAATAAAAATGCTTGTGGGTTTATTAGGTGTACGGCAAATTTACAGAATTTATTTTTAAGTATAAAAATAATTAGACTTTTTTTTATAAAATAGAGGTTATGTCAATGAATTTTGTAATCGCGTGCACGCGATCTCGCATGCGTGTAGTGAATCGCTAGACATACCCTCTAATCTCGACCGTGCGTATATGCGTGAGGTTTCGTATCTTCTTCGCATGAAGTTCGATGGAATTTACCAACACAACAAACAATTCCTTACTGTAACCAGTCTTTTAACTGAAGAATTGGGTGTTTTTTTTGTGCCCCGAATCAAGTCCGGAGCCACTCAATTCCTTTCCATGAGTTGGTGGCGCGAACGCGGGTGCAAGGGAGGTTTAAAGAATGGGGCTTCGAGGGCTAAGCCTATTGGCCAAACTCGCCAGTCGAATTCTTTTTCGTTGTAACCTTGCTAGATTTGTCTAACATTTCATGGGAGACCTCGACGACCTAGAAGTGATCATTCTCTTTGAGAAGCGAAAAAGTTCGCCTGTCGAGTTGAAAAGAGGACCTACGTCAACCAATGCCCCATAGAAAACTCCTTAGTCTTCAAGTACCCCCGATTCTCCTTCACCGGATCAATAATGATCGGCAAGCGGCGAACAACTTCGATAGGCCCCTCTCCAAAAGCCTCCACTTTTTCAGGATTATTGGTCAGCAACTGGATCTTGCTCACGCCCAGATCTTCCAGAATCCCCTGCGCCACTTCGTAGTGCCGCGCGTCGATTTTGAAACCAAGGTGGATATTGGCCTCAATGGTGTCTAGGCCCTTATCCTGTAACTGGTAAGCCTTCAGCTTATTGATGATGCCGATGCCTCGACCTTCCTGGCGCAGGTAAATGACGATGCCCTTTCCCGCAGCGGTAATGCGCATGGAACGGTTGAGCTGTTCGCCGCAATCACAGCGCTTAGAACCGAATAAATCTCCGGTAATGCATTCAGAATGAACCCGAACAATCACCTCCGAGTCGGGGTTCATTTCTGGGTGGACTAGAGCGATGTGCGGAGCATAAGCATCGGGGTCTTCCGAATAGGCAATCATCCGAAAACTGCCGAAGGGCGTCGGGATGAGCGCCTCGGCTCGGCGGGTGGCTGCGGAAGCAGAAGTATCGGGGAGCAGAATGGGGTCGCCTTGTTCGACCATGGGGGAGAAGAATCTTTCGTATTGGAACGTTCGAGGGGGCGTGCGGTTGCGGGTGCACATCAAATAAGGTGCGGAACGCAGGATGCGATTGTAAATTTATTTCTGGTTAAGATGTCGTTGAGCCTGATACCTTTTACCGGCTACGCGATGTTATTATTGTGAAGCCTAGGAACGCGAATAGAATAAAACCAGATTTTCTGACCTGGCGTTTTTGTTCCTGCTGTCGCCAAAAATCCTTTGCATAGCATCGCTACGGAAATTATTTTTGGCGACAGCAGGGGCAAAACAAGACGGTCAGAAATCTGGTTTTATTTTTTTCGCGTTCCCTAAACATACCTATGAAAAATATTCCCCTTCTTCTCCTGATCTGTTTGCCAGTACTGTTTATCAGTTGTGGCCTATTCAAGCCGGCTGATTCCACTAATGGCATTCGTTCGGGGACTATGAGCACCCGCCCTAGTGGCTCGGGGAGCACAGCGTCGTACATCCGTGCGGACATCGTAGGCCACGCCAAAGAACTGATGGGGCTTAGGTATAAATACGGTGGCAATAATCCGCGCCAGGGCTTCGATTGCTCCGGCTTCGTGCTCTATCTGTACCAAAACGCGGGCATCGACATCAACCGCATTTCGCGCGATCAGGCTAAGCAGGGCAGATCGATTCCCACCAATAGAGCCCGTCCGGGAGACCTGGTGTTTTTCAAGCGGAATGGGAAAGCTGTTCACCACGTCTCGGTGATCGTTGAGGCTGGGGTGAATAAACTTATTGTGGTTCACGCCACGAACAGTGGGGTGATTCGGGAGAATATTCTGGAGAGCCGGTACTGGGAACCGATGATTTATCAGGTGCGGGATATTCTGAACTGAATTAGGCGCGGCCGCAGGATACAAGGATAGGTTTTTTAAAGAGCAATGCCGCAGCTTGGTCCCGCTACGAACTTATTCAGCGTTTCTTTGCGTCGTAAACTGGTAACTAATCATTCAACTCTCATAACCTTGTCCTCTCTCTCATTTCTTCTGGAAGGTCTACGTAATATTCGAACTACCGGAACCTTTACGCGTAGCAGCACCGCGTTGTGTGAAGCCGCTATTGACCGGATCGATTTTAACAACACTCGGGTAATCGTTGAATTTGGCGCCGGTGACGGCGTGATCACGAAACACATCCTGAAGCGTTTGCACTCCGAGGGGAAGGTGATTGCTTTTGAAGTGAGCGAAGACCTCTGCGCTGACATGCGTGCTATCGGTGACCCGCGGCTCGTGGTGGCACAGGACAGCGCGAAGAATATCCGCCACTGGCTGGATAAAATTGGTGCCGACCAAGCAGATCACATTGTCTCCGCCATCCCGTTCGCCGTATTGCCGCAGGAACTAGGCAAAGCCATTGTAAGGGCGGCAAAGGACAACCTCCAGACGGGTGGTTGCTACAGCCAGGTGCATTACAGCCTGAAGACTAAAGCCTACTACGAAGAAGTATTCAGTAAGGTGGATGCACGGCGGGTTTGGGCTAATTTGCCGCCGGCTTGGGTTTTGTATTGCCAGTGGTAAACGGACGAAGGGCTAACGTTAGACCGTTATTGAACCGGCGTTCTTAAAAGCCTAAAACGCTAGGGATGGTTCAGTTAAGTGTGTCTGGGTTAATATTGGCCCCTCACTAGTTTAACTACGGATGCGTATGTTGTGAACAAATGTATCACCCAGCCCTCATGCGTACCCTTCCCTTGCTCCTTTTAAGCCTTCTTTGCACCTGCGTCAGCGCCCAAATAGGCCTGCACCCGCCGAGCGTTGATTTTCAGCAAATAAAAAGCGACCACGCCCGCATAATTTTCCCGAAAGGCTATGAAGCGCGGGCCATGCGTGTCGCCTCGCTGATCGATGAGTTACAGGCGAACCATACGCAGAGTATTGGAGAAAAAATCTTCGACATTGACCTGGTATTACAAACGGAGACCACCGAAATTAACGGTTACGTGGGGCTGGCCCCGTTCCGTTCCGAATTTTATGCCACGCCGCCTCAGCAACTCAGCTTCCTAAGTAATACTGACTGGCTCGACCTGTTGACGATCCATGAATACCGCCACGTACAGCAGAATAGCAACGAACGGCGCGGGCTAACCAAGCTGTTCTCCTGGCTGCAGGGCCAAAGTGGGTGGTCAGTACTGAGCTTCCTGGCGACGCCGAACTGGTTCAGCGAGGGCGACGCGGTGGTGTACGAAACGGCCATGAGCGGATCCGGAAGGGGCCGTACGCCCGCCTTCAGCTCCACCCTGCGCAGTTTGCTCGACGAGAACATTATCTATTCTTACCCGAAGGCCCGCAACGGCAGTTACCGCAGCCTGGTGCCCGATCATTATCGCTACGGCTACAGTACGTTGACTTACGCCCGGGAGCGGTTCGGGAACGACGTCTGGAAGTCCGTTTTACACGACGGTGCTGCCTACAAAGGCCTGATCTATCCCTTCAAAAGGGCGCTGAGAAAGAAGACGGGCTACAATCCTAAGCGCCTGTACCAAGCCGCGTTGCTCGACCTGAAAGCCCGGCAGGATAGCGCACTGGCCGCTCGCGGACCGTTGGTGGAGGGCGATAATTTCGGAGAAACCTCCCGGGAGGTTCGTAACTACCGCTTCCCTGGTCTTGACGGTCAGGGTAGGGTAGTAGCCTTGCGCTCGGCCTACAAAAGCACGCCGGCATTGGTGTTGGTGAATGCGGATGGAGGTAAGGATGAGAAATTGACCTCCGTCGGTATCCAGCGGGAACCTTATGTACACGTTCGGGGTAACCTTGCCGTCTGGATGGAAAATCGGGTAAACCCCCGCTACACGAATGAACGCTTCTCCGAAGTGATGCTGTACGATATGAACAGCGGCTATAAAAAGCAACTGACCACAAATGGCAAGTACTTCTCTCCCGCGCTGAGCTTCGACCGCCGGCGCATCGTAGCCGTAGAGAACGCTCCACTAAAAGGACCGCCCGCCATCGTTGTGCTGGAGAGCAATACCGGGAAAGTAGCCGCCAGGTTTAAGATAGGTACGCAGTCCATTTCTTTTCCCCGCTTCTCTCCGGACGGAGGTACGGTGTACTTCTATGATATTGGCTTTCAAGGGGTAGCGCTAAGGGCGTTGAATCTGGAAAGTGGACAAATAAAAATGCTGCAAGAACGGAGCCACGAACCACGCGATTACTTACAGGTCACGGAAGACGGGAAGTTGGTGTTCAGCAGCGGCCGCGACGGTATCGATAACGTATACCAACTCGATCCGGAGACGGGGAATACACGACAACTGACGAACGTTCGGATCGGCAGTTCCTACCCGTTTCTCTCGCCGAATGGGCACCTCTATTTCGCCGAAGCGACTCCTCGGGGAGAGCGGCTGCGGCGGCTTAACCTGAACGGAGAGACCAAATCCACCGGAGGGCTTTACCCTGGTCTACCTACCGGTGGCAACCCTGCCGGGCCCAACGTTTTTGAACGGCCGGCAGCGTTCAGCGACGAAGCGGGTGACCTGACGGGCAACCTGGAAGTTAGGAACTACGAAGTGAAGGATTTTAGTGATAAACTCGGTGGGATGAAACTGCACAGCTGGTCGTTCAACGGTAGCTACGTTACTCCGGGGTTTGAAGTGGAGGCCGCTAATGCGTTGAATACGGTTCGCGTCCGGGCCGGGGTAACCTATAATATCGATGAAGAGCGGACCTCCACCGGATTGAACGTGCTGTACGGAGGCTTCTTTCCGGTGCTGAGCCTGGGCGTCAACTCCACCGGGCGGCGGTATAATACGATTGACCCGAGACGGGATACCGTAATTATCCGTGGTTATGATTTTAACCAGCAACGGTTCAGCTTTGGGGCACAGGTACCGCTGACCTGGGTGAATGGAGATTTTCAATCACAGCTCGTTCCTGCTTTGAGTTTTGGCTACGTTACTACTTCGGATTCGGAGCTGGAACAGGCACCGGACGGGTTCGCGGATGTTAACCTGGCGGTGAGTGGTAGCTTTTTACACCGGACCGCTTATAAACAGGTGCAGCCGCGGCTGGGGGCTACGGCAAGGCTGTCGTATGCCTCGGTTCTTGGCGGACCTGACGGGAGCAGGCTTTTGTTCCAAAGTTCTCTTTACCTACCGGGGTTATTCCCGACACACGGCCTTAAGCTCGATTTTGATTTGCAATCCGAGAATGTAGGGAACACCTACAGGTACCCTAACGCCTTCAATTATGCCCGCGGCTATGATGGTTCACTGAACGACCAGGTGTTGCGTATTGGGGTGAATTACCAGTTGCCGGTATTGTATCCTGACTTCGGGATTGCGGGGATTACTTACTTTCAACGGGTTCGCCTTAATGCATTTTACGATTACAGCCGGTTGGCGGTTGAAGGCTTTAACCTTACGCGGCCGAATATGAGTTCTCTTGGTGGTCAGCTCCTTTTTGATAATATCTGGCTGAACTCTGCTCTGATTACGCTGGGTGTCCAGGCGGCGTATTTACCGGATGCTTTTCCGGGGCAGGACAAGGTGGACTTTCGGATCTTGTTTAGTGGTGGGTTTTGACTTTGCGCCTAGCGGCGCTAGCTGGTGTGGGCACATGTGGAGGGCCCGCGGCTTCGCCTTTTATTGCGTCCCGGGCTACTATTGTTCGACCTCTTCGGGATTATACTACCGTTGGGAACACGAGGTGAAAATGCTTGCCTGTACGGGCGACCGGTGGGAGGGCCGTATTCGCTAGCGCGAACACATTCTCACCTCAAGTGGCCAATAGTAGTAGAGTAAGGTGGAGCTACCCTTTTACCCATTCCCGCACTGCTTCTCGTTGCAGTTTGCCAACGGGTAAAACCTGAGCGTTCTTCATCACCAGTTGGTTGCCCTCCAGATAATCCACCAGGGCTTTGCGGACGACGTGGCTTTTGTGAATCTTAAGAAAGTCGGCGGAGGGCAACTCTTCCATCATCCCACTGAGGGTGCGGGTGGTGAGGAGGAAGCTGTCGCCGGTCCATATTTTGACGTAGTTACCGTAGCTTTCGAGAGAGTGGATGTCGGCAAACTCCACCCGGCGGTACTGGCGATCTACTTTGACGAAGAGGTGGTCTTCCCTTGCTTCTGTCCCTTCCCCTGCACCTGCGTTCTCGCCTAATTCTGACCTTACTTTATTGACTGCGCGTAGGAAGCGGGTGAAGCGGAAGGGCTTCAGCAGGTAATCACTCACCTGTAGTTCGAAACTCTCGATGGCGTATTCCTCAAAGGCGGAGGTGATGATTACGCGGGGTTTGTGCTCCAGGGTGCGCAGGAAGTCGAGCCCCTGGAGTTTGGGCATGTTGATGTCGAGAAAGATGAGGTCCACCTGTTCCCGGCTGAGAAAACCATAGGCTTCAGTGGCGCGGTGGCAGTTGCCGATGATGTTCAGAAAATCAAGGTTTTTGGCGTAGGCTTCTACGACCTGATGGGCCAGGGGCTCATCGTCGATGATCAGAGCGGAGATGGTGTTGGTTGGGGAGGACAATGTGGAGAGGATGTTTAGGAGCTTAAAACTACTACTTTAAGACCGTCCGGCGACCACCTTCCTTCAGTCGGTAATAGTTGTCGGCTTCAATCAGTAAGCCTTCGGATGAGCCGTGGGGCCAGTTCATCTCATGGTCAGAAGGGTGTTTTACATCGACGGCGATCACTTTTCCATCGAAGTGTGTTTTTACCCGGTACTGAAGTGTATGGCCGACGATTACATCTTTAGCCCCGAATTTATTCAGGCTCGCGGTTACTTCTTCCATGCTTGGATCTTCCTTGAAATAACCCCGGTACCAACACGGTCCCGTTCGCCCAGAAAGTAGCAATTTGTGTTCGTTGCCTTCTGCCTTCGGGAAATATGACTTTCGATAATTGCTGCGAATGACGGTATTTATCACTTCGATGCTGAGTTCGGATTGGGCCAGATCGGGATGCAGGCCGCCGTGAACGAAGAGGTGGCCGTTGACCAATTCCATGGCGTTTTTGCTTTCCAACCAGCGTCCGATGTAGGTCTCCGATCCGGTGAGTTCGTGCTGTTGGCGGTTAAGCATGGAAGCGACAAGGCGGTATTTTTCGGATGCCGAGCCAATATTGCCATGCATCGCCTTGAGCTCGTGGTTGCCGATGATGTAGTGTACCTGGCCGCCGTGTTGCAGGGCGGTCTGTTCGAGGTAGTGAATGAACCAAAGTACCTGCGTTACGTAAGCACCCCGGTCTACGAAATCACCTACGAGGACGAGGTGCCCGTTGCCGAACGTCCAGTTTAAGCTTTTATCAACTACATCGTGGTGGATCAGGAAATCGCGGAAGGCACGGTAGTTGCCTTCAATATCGGAAATGGCCAGGATCGGGTGGCCATCGTCATAGATGGCCGGTGGAATGCTGAAGTGATCCGACAGCGCGATTTGAAAACTACTGGAGTCGTAGGGGTAATGGGAAGTCACGAAGGGAAGGTTGTTGACACTGTGGGTGTCACTCTTTACCCCAAATCCGTCGTCACGGTTACCCTGAATGTAGTTGACGCTGAGGCTTGAATCACCTTCGTAGAATAGATGAGGACCTTCGTTGTGCAAGTCTTTGAAGTGCTCGTAGGTGCCGTAGTTGAGGGTCGCGCCCTGGGAGAGGCCAAATAGCACTAGGCAGGGTAGAACGACAACGAGGGTTAGGAAGAGGTGCTTTAGGTAACGTAGTATGCGGGTTTTCATTTTGCGGGGAATTTGAGTACAGGGAGGGCGGCTCTTCCGGAAGGAGGAGGTCATTTTTTTGGTAATCAGCAAGGGAGTAGAGGCCTGAGCTATAGCAGCTGCTCGTCAAGGTTAGGCACCAGTTCTTTCACACGCAGTTCTTCAAGCAGGGGTAGGGCATCTCCCCAAATATTTAGCCGGACGCAGTACTCATCCGGTTGGGCATCGACCTGAATGTCGTATTCGCCGGGGTAGAGCAGTTCGAGGCGGCGGTGGAGGTTCTGTAGGCCGATGCCGCCGGAGCGTACGTTGGCGGCAGCTTCGGGTTCCAGGGAATTGCGGCAGGAGAAGTTGATCTCTCCGTCTATTTCTGTCAGCTTCAGCTCCAGGAAACATTCGCCGACGGAAGGTTCGATGCCGTGTTTGAAGGCGTTCTCAACGAGAATGATGAAGAGTAGCGGCGGTATTTTAAGGTCGGGGTTTTCCATGCTTACCGTGAACTCAATGTCGGCATCCTGGTAGAGGCGGATGCGCTGGAGGTCGAGGTAATCTTTCAGGTATTTTACTTCTTCGTGGAGTGCAACCCGTTCTTCTTTGGCGCGGTAGATGACGTAGCGCATGAGCTCCGATAGCTGGAGAACGGTGTCGGGGGTTTCCGGCGCCTGCTTCAGGCTGAGGGAATACAGGTTGTTGAGGGTATTGAAGAAGAAGTGTGGGTTTACCTGTTGTTTAAGCAGGTCGAGTTCGGTACTCGTCTTTTCCTTTTCGAGCAGGGTGATGGTCCGCGTTTTGTGGACCCATTCGAGGAAAAGAACTACGGGGATGGAGAAGATGAGGAAACCAGCAGCTGCGGCAAAACCTTCCGGAGCTATAGCGCCGCCTTTGAAACCTGAGGTATGCATGTCCCAGTCTCTGACTAGTGGGAACAGGCGGGCGTATGCACCATGAATCGGCGCGAATGCCAGCATGGCTGCCACCCCGCCGACCACGTAATACAGCAAACCCCGATTAATCAATAATTTGCGGTACAGGAACTTATGATGTACCTGAAAGAGGGCGAGGTAGGGAAGGTAGACAAGTAAGACCTGGACAACGGCGCTCAGAAAAATGCCAACCATAATTAGGTCGTTTACCTCGCCTGAAATTTGGCCGAAATCCGAATTTGAGGCAACTGCAAGCATCGCCGCTAGAACGGAGAATACGCCGATGATGATGGTGGGACTGAAGTGGCGGCTAATGCGTTTGCGTACGTTGGGTAGCCAGGAATTTTGCACCAGACCGTGCAGCACGGCTGCCGTTCCGAACAATGTTATCCCGGTCACGGCGGTACCGACTATTACATCATCTAACGAATTCAGAATGACCGGAGGATCACCTTCAGCAATCAACGCGACTAGCCCGGCGGCTAGCCAGGGATAAATACCAAAAATAAAAGACCATAGCCCCCGGTACTTCCACCTGCTTAGCTGGGCTTTAAGCTTTTGCCGAATATGTATAAACCAGAAAGTTGGTAGGAAAACAAGGGACATCTCCAGTAGGATGGTCATGAAAGTCCCGACGGAGTACGGTTCTGACTCCAAGGTCATTATCAGACTGACCGCCGTCATGACGGTGACGAAAATCCAAAGGTCGCTCTTCAGGAAAAAGCTTTCGACCCGGTCGTAAATTTTATTGATTGGTGCGAGCATGATTATCCGTTTCCGTAAGCTATCCTTTGTTTGAGCATACTACAAAAGAAAGGCTCCGGGTAAGTTCGGACAAAAAATACTGATGTACGTGCCGGGAGGCGTGATGAACGTCGGTTCCCGCTTATCTAATCTTAAGTCTTCGGAACGTTTTCGGGAAGAAATGACAAGCTTGTTGGCGTTTCTACATTATCCTGAACTGCGGTAAAGGTGTCGAGCATTATAAGGACGCGCGCCGAAACCAAACAGCCCGCCCGGAACAAAATGTCCGGGCGGGCCGTAAGCGCTAAAGCAAAATCTGGTTTACAGACCAAGCAGCAGCAGCGTAGGATCTTCCAGTAACTTGATGACCTTCACCAGGAAGGTAACCGAGCTGGAACCATCAATCACGCGGTGATCGTAACTAAGTGCGAGGTACATCATGGGGCGGATGACGACTTCACCGTTAACCGCCACGGGCCGCTGGATGATGTTGTGCATACCCAGAATGGCGCTCTGCGGCTGGTTGATAATCGGGGTGGAAAGCATGGAGCCAAATACGCCGCCGTTGGTGATGGTGAACGTTCCGCCGCTCATCTCCTCCATGGACAGTTTGTTGTCGCGGGCGCGGCCGGCGAGGTCCTTCAGGTTCTTCTCGATGTCGGCGAAGCCGAGGCTCTCGATGTTGTGGATGGGGGGGACAACGAGTCCGGTTGGGGTGCTTACGGCGAAGCTGATGTCGACGTAATCGTGGTAGATTAGGCTCTTATCGTCTTCACCCATCTGGGCGTTCACGTCGGGCATTTCCATCAGCACCTGGGCGCAGGCCTTGGCGAAGATGGACATGAAACCGATCTTCACGCCGTGCTTGGCGACGAACTGTTCCTGTACTTTTTTGCGCAGCTCCATCACGGCACTTAAGTCCACTTCGTTGAAAGTGGTGAGCATGGCCGTTTGGTTTTTAGCGCTCACCAGCCGGCTGGCGATGGTGCGGCGCATGCGGCTCATTTTCTCGGTGCGTACTTCACGGCTAAATGCTGTGGCAGTTTTCGCTGCGCGGCTTCCTTCGGAGGGAGGCGCGGCCGCAGGTGCGGGGGAAGCTTTTTGAGGAGCGGGGGCCGGAGCCGGAGCCGGGCTTACTGCTGCTTTCTGAGCGTCTTCTTTGGTGATACGACCATCGCGGCCGGTACCGTTTACGGAAGTAGCCTCCATTCCTGCTTCGCGGAGGATCTTGCCGGCGGCGGGGCTGGGGGTGCCGGTGGCGTAGTTGTCCGCTTTAGGTGCGGCGGTGGGCTCGGCTTCTGCTACCGGAGCGGGAGCGGGAGCGTCTTCTTCCTTGGGAGCATCGTCTCCACTATCATCAGGGGCCGCGCTGGTGTCGATCTTAGCAACCAGGGCACCGATCTCGAGGTCGTCGCCTTCGGCAGCGACGTAAATGAGTTTGCCGGCAGCTTCGGCTGGGAATTCCAGCGTAGCCTTATCGGATTCAAATTCACAGATCGACTCGTCGAGTTCAACGTAGTCGCCATCGGCCTTAAGCCATTCCGACAGGGTTACTTCGGTTACTGATTCTCCGATGACGGGGACTTTCATTTCGACTATGCTCATGATCTGTAT
>JAPKCQ010000443.1 GCA_026421165.1 Lewinella sp.
CCAGCAATCCGAAGATTACTGGCCCTTTGACGCGTATAGAGCGGATTACAAGATTACTCCCCTCGGTCGTGATCGCTGCGCTCTGAGTTCGAACGATAGCGACCGGAAAAGCTTTCCTTACCCTAAACGCATGAGGGCCAGCAATCCGAAGATTACTGGCCCTTTGACGCGTATAGAGCGGATTACAAGATTCGAACCTGCGACCTCAACCTTGGCAAGGTTGCGCTCTACCAACTGAGCTAAATCCGCGTCTGCTGGCTGCTCAGCCATTTGCTTTATCTCTAAAGCGCTGCAAATATACAGCCATTGAATTCGGATGTGCAAGTAAAATGTCTCTTTCGAAAGAAAAAGTTACTACCTGGTGCTCCAAAATTTTGATTGTCAACTGATTGGAGTAAAAAGAAAATTCAAGGATTTCCGTCATCACTAAGAATATCAGATCAACGTATAGATTATGAGTGGATTAAATACCAGCCCAACCCTTACCAGTTTTAACTCTGCCAGAGAGCGACCGGCCAGGGCGCAGGCGTGCGAATCCATGTTTGCCAACCATGCGGCGAAGAACCCGGACCAGAAGGCGTATTCGGTACTGATGAGATAGACTAATAGTTCGCCGATCGAGATAATGTCGAGCATAGAGGTTGTTTTGGCGCTAACATATGATCTTCGTCCCGTGTGAATTTGAGTGTATTCCCTAGCCAGGAAGGCCTCAAGCGGGATAGAAACCGTTCCTAACATCCTGCGTCTGCGCCCAAAAATATGACAAAGTAGTACCGTTACAAACCCTCGAAGACAGAACATTTCATCCTCGTTCTTACTTTTGCGTGTACAGAACCTCAGTACATATGAAAGCCACTCCGCAACGCGCAGCCAAATTTGCCAAACTAAGCACCCATAAATTCGACCTCGTCGTCATCGGCGGCGGAATCACCGGTGCCGGCGTTGCTCTTGACGCGGCCAGCCGCGGCCTCGATGTGCTGCTCATTGAGCGCAACGATTTTGCCTCGGGTACCAGTTCAAAATCCACCAAGCTCATCCATGGCGGCCTTCGGTACTTGAAGAACCTGGAAGTCGGTCTAGTTCGTGAAGTAGGACAGGAACGCGCCGTTGTACACGACATTGCGCCCCACCTCGTCCGGCCCGAAAAAATGCTGCTCCCGCTGATTGAAGGTGGCTCTCTCGGCAAGCTTACGACAAGCATGGCCCTCTGGGTGTACGATTTTCTGGCCGACGTTGAAGGCGACGACAAACGGGTAATGCTGAGCAAGGAGGAGACGATTAGCTACGAACCACTGATCCGCACAGATATTCTCACCGGCGGCGGCTTCTACGCCGAATACCGGACCGACGACGCCCGCCTGACCATCGAAAACGTAAAAACCGCCGAACGCCACGGTGCCACTGCCTTGAATTACACAGAGGCTACTGATTTCGTTTACGACGACAAAGGCATCATCACCGCCGTTGTTTGCCACGACCGCTTTACCAACGAAGCCATCACCGTCCAAACCAAAAACGTCATCAGCTGCACCGGCCCCTGGGTAGATGAACTGCGCGGAGTGGACCGCAGCATGACCGAACGCCACGTATTCCTATCCAAAGGCGTCCACATCGTCGTGGCCCGCGAGCGCCTTCCCCTCAAACATGCGGTATATTTCGACGTGGAAGACGGAAGGATGTTCTTCGCTATACCCCGCCTGCGCTGTACCTACATCGGCACCACCGATACGCCTTATAAGGGAGACCCCAACGCCATCCCAACCTACGTGGAAGATGTAACGTACCTCCTGAAGGGTACCAACGCCATCTTCCCTACCGCCGATCTGAAGATCGGCGACGTCGAATCCAGCTGGGCCGGGGTGAGACCCCTAATTTTCGAAGAAGGCAAGGACGCCAGCGAAATGAGCCGTAAGGATGAGATATTCGAGTCCAAATCCGGACTCCTTTCCATCGCCGGCGGCAAACTCACCGGCTACCGCAAAATGGCCGAGCGCGTAGTAGACCGCGTCGGTAACCAAATGAAAGAACACGGCGAAAAGCTAAAGAAAACCCGCACCAAAGACATCGACCTCACCGGAGGCCCGTTCAAAGACTTCGCCGCCGTGCTCACCTACGAAAAAGAAATCGCCACCCAGCTCGAAAACGCCAGCCTCGCCGCTGACCGTGCAGCCTACCTGGTAAGCAACTACGGTAAGCAAAGCCCGGTCATCATCCAGGCATCCCTGAAGCGCCCCGAAGGCACCGACGTCGCACGCCTGGCCTGCGCCGAAGCCGCCTGGTGCATCGAAAACGAACTCACGCTCTACCCCATCGACTGGATCGAGCGGCGCAGCGGCCGCCTCTATTTCGATATGCCAAGCATCGCGCCGGTTCTGGAGGAAGTACTTGCCGTTTTCGCAAAGGAATACCAATACACCGAAGCAGACTTAGTGGAAGAGCGGGCTAAGGTCTACGCCGCGATTAAGTGGGTTTCGGAGTTTGATGCCGCACCAGAGGGAACGGTAGTGCCCCATTAGAGGGAGTTACTCAGTGCCCCACCAACTCAATAACTCAGCAATTTGAGGTCCTCGTCATAGAGCCCCACCAACAAGCTATTCCCCTTACCATCAATTCGTAACCCTCCGTATTTAG
>JAPKCQ010000125.1 GCA_026421165.1 Lewinella sp.
GCCCCCCTCCTAAAAGCCATCAAAGGCAAGGACTTTTCTCCACTCTACCTCCTGCACGGAGATGAGGCCTGGTTTATTGATAAACTGGAAGCGGCGATTGAAGCTCATGCGCTGCAGGAACATGAGCGGGCGTTTAACCAAACCATTCTTTACGGTAAAGACACGGAGTTCCTGCAGGTCATCGACGCGGCCCGTAGGTTCCCGATGATGGCTGATCGGCAACTAGTTATCCTTCGGGAAGCGCAGGATATGCGCAGCCTGAAAGAGCTGGCCGCCTATGCCGAAAAGCCTTCCCCTTCCACGGTGCTCGTCATTTGCCACAAGCACAAAAAACTGAACGGAAACACCGTCCTGGCCAAAAATTTGAAGAAGAACGGCGTTGTTTTTGAAGCAAAATCGCTCTACGATAATAAAATTCCGGGCTGGATCAATACCTACCTGAAGGGTAAGAAGTACGGTATTGATCCGGAAGCTTCCAATCTGCTGGGTGAGTTCCTGGGCACCAGCCTCGGGAAAATTAGTAACGAGCTGGATAAGCTGATCATCAACCTGAAACCAGGTACCATCATCACGGCAAAAATCGTGGAGGATCAGGTGGGTGTTAGCAAAGATTACAACGTTTTTGAGCTGCAGAAAGCCATTGGTCATCACGACGTAATGAAGGCCACCCGCATCGTCAATTACTTTAAAGCAAACCCGAAAGCCGGGCCGTTGCCGATGGTAATGGGCAGCCTGTACAACTACTTCAGTAAGGTTTTTTGCCTCAAAGAACTGCACCGCAAGCGGGCGAGTAAACAGGAAATTATGAAAATACTCAACCTCCGCTTTGATTTTTTTCTTCAGGATTATGAGAAGAGTGCGCGGAATTATTCTCCACACGGCATCACACGAGTGTTTTCCCTCCTGCGGGAATACGACCTGAAAAGTAAGGGTGTAGAGAGCAACCTGGCTGGCAAGCAGGAGAACGAATTATTGAAGGAACTGGTGTGGAAAATGATGCACGTAGAGCAATTACAAGCTTAGCCGTCGGTATTCATTACCTAATTCTAATTGTCCTAACAACGGTATCCGCACTATCTTGCACCATCTAAAAGAAACCACCACCGATCTATGTCTAAAATTCGCGCAGCAATTACCGGCGTTCATGGCTATGTGCCGGACTACGTACTGACGAACGAAGAACTCTCCACCATCGTTGATACCAACGATGAGTGGATCACCTCCCGTACGGGAATCAAAACCCGGCACATTCTCAAAGGGGAAGACCAGGGAACTTCGGTAATGGTAGTCGAAGCCCTCAAAGGTCTCCTGAAAAAAACGGATACGAACCCAGAAGATATTGACCTCGTGATCTGCGCTACGGTGACCGGAGACGCCATCTTCCCCGATACCGCCAACATCGCTACCTACAAGACCGGGATGGTCAACGCCTTTGGCTTTGACCTTAACGCCGCCTGTAGCGGATTCCTCTACGCCCTGACCGTAGGTGCCAAAATGATAGAAGGCGGAACGCATAAAAAAGTAATCGTTGCTGGAGCGGATAAGATGAGTTCCATCATTGATTACACGGACCGAACTACCTGTGTGATCTTCGGTGATGGCGGAGGTGCCGTACTGCTGGAACCAACTACCGATCCGGATTGCGGTATTATCGATTATATGCACCGCGGGGACGGAAGCGGAGAAAAGCACCTCTACCTTGTTGCCGGCGGATCGCGGAAGCCAGCTACCGTAGACTCGGTAATAGCCCGCGAGCACTTCGTAACCCAGAACGGCCGCCCTGTATTCAAAGCTGCCGTTACCGGAATGAGCGACGTTGTGAAAAAGGTAATGGCCCACAATAACCTGGATGCTGAAAGCCTGGACTGGCTAGTACCCCACCAGGCCAACTTCCGGATCATCCAGACGGTCGCCAAAATGGCGGACTTCCCCCTGGAGAAAGTAATGAGCAACATTGAAAGGTACGGGAATACCACCGCAGGTACCCTGCCGCTGTGTCTGCACGACTATGAGCCCCAACTAAAAAAGGGAGACAACCTAATTCTGACGGCCTTTGGTGGCGGTTTTACCTGGGGAGCGCTTTACTTGAAGTGGGCTTATGATGGGGATAAGGTTAAGCGGCTAGATTAGATTATTAGGCGTTAGACCGTGAGAAGTTAGCCGTGACGATAAACGCTTAACTGAAAGATCTTAACGGGTATTTTTTTTGTCTCAGCTGCATATTTAATGAAACGCGTCCTCATAATAGGCGGCTCCTGCTCCGGAAAATCAACCCTCGCCCGTCAGTTGGCGGACCGTACTGGATTGCCCGTGATCCACCTAGATCAGAAGTATTTTGGCCCTGAATGGAAAGAACCGAAGCGAGCTGACTGGGCCGATACTGTCACCAAACTTGCTGCCCGTGAAAGCTGGATTATGGACGGTAATTTCTCCGGAACCTTCTCGCTCCGGATACCCCGGGCGGATACCGTGGTCTTCCTCGACCAACCTACCTGGCGTTGTCTTTGGCGGGCAGTTCTGCGTACCGTTCGCTACTACAATAAGGTGCGTCCCGGATCGGCTCCGGGCTGCCGGGAACGGTTTGACCTGGATTTTATGCACCATGTGGCCGTTTACAATATCACCCGCCGTTCGGGAATCCTGGCTAGGCTTGCGGAGCAGCAGGCGCTGGGAAAAACGATACTTCATGTGAGCAAACGAAAGGATATCGAGGCGCTTCTAGCTACTTTTCCTTTATCCTCGAAGACGCAGTAGGTGGGCGGAATTTCGCGTAATGCTTAGGGATGCCGAGTAAGATTGTATAATTAATATTGTCACAGTACTTATATTGCAAATATGCGCATTTCTCCTGCCCTTCGGCGTACTCTTACCCTTCTCATTCTACTGGCCGTTTTGGCTTTTGCCGCTTTTCTGTGGTACAAGCCTTTACTAAATATTGGTACTGGCTACGCTACTAAGCACGCGTGCAGTTGCCATTTTTTACAGGGCCGAGAGTTGGATGAGATCAGTGAGCACGATCTCAATTTTTCGATATTAGGCATGGTGAAACTTGAAACTTCCGGTAAGGAGGTACGGGGTTCGTTACTTGGGCTGACGGACCGGCGGGCGGTTTACCGTGAGGGCGTTGGCTGTACGCTGATCAACGATGAGAAAGCGCCATTGGTAGAAGTTTCGGGTCCCGAATTAAGTTCGGGGTTACCTGGTTCCTTTACGGAAACTGGTGGCTCGGCAGCAGGTGCAATGACGGTTAAAGGAGCAGTGGTCGCAGGCCCAGCCTCCCTGACCGAAGCACTGGATTTTGGTATGGCTCCCGTCTCCGGCGGAGGCGCACGTGGATTGGTTGTTATGCAGGACGGTAACATCATCGCCGAACGCTACGCCCCCGGCTACGACCAGAATACCCCGCTGCTCGGCTGGTCGATGACGAAGACGCTGACGGCGATGGTCTTGGGGATAAGACGTCCACCTATCCCCGCGCACGATACCACGGCGGATGCTGCTTTTCGGTACCTAGTTGATGCGAGTGATCTTTTCCCCGAAGCCTGGACCGACTCCGCCCGCCAGCTAATTACCGTCGCCGACCTTCTGCACATGAACTCCGGCTTATCCTGGAACGAGGGCTACGGTAGCCTCTCCGACGCCACCATCATGCTCCACGAGATGCCCGACATGGCTCTTTACGCTTCCGCTGCACCTGCGGTCGCGCCCCGAAATACTGTCTGGAACTACTCCAGCGGGACCACCAACATTATCGCTCAGCTTATCGACGAGGATACTAGTGGGCAAGGCTTCACTTCGCGTTTTCGCCAACTTTTTAAGGATATTGCCCCAAGTCTTCTCATCGAACCTAGCCAGGTGGGCCTTCCCGTAAGTAGCTCCTACGGCTGGGCTACGGCGCGGGACTGGGCGAATCTTGGACAATTCATGTTACAAGACGGAATTTGGGAGGGAGACACCCTGCTCTTTTCTGGCTGGGTCGATTACCTGCGTGAACCAGCGGTCGGCTCCGAAGGAACCTACGGCGCTCAAACCTGGCTGCCCGGCCCCGATATGCCTTCTTTGCCCAAAGACGCCTTCATGATGCGCGGCTTTCAGGACCAGCGGGTGTTTATCATCCCTTCCCGTCAGCTGGTGATTGTGCGGTTGGGGCATGGGGTGGATAAGAGTACGGATTTTGAGGGCCTAGTAAGTAGATTACTGGAAGGGTTGGAATCTATCGGGGCACCTCAATCCCCCGCAAAATCTCCGCAATAACGTCTTTAGCACCAAAGCCTTCCATCTCCCGTTCTGGGGTGAGGATGATGCGGTGGTTGAGCACGGGGAAGGCTACTTGCTGGATGTCGTCGGGCGTAACGAAGTCGCGGCCAGCGAGGGCGGCTACGGCCTTGGAGAGGCGCAGGATCGCCAGTGAGGCCCGGGGGCTCGCTCCGAGGTAAAGGTCCGGATGCGTCCGGGTACGGTGAACGAGGCCTGCGATGTAATCGAGCAGTTCGTTACGGATGAAGACTTTCTCGATCAGTGAGGAGTACTTGGCGATCAGTTGTCTCGTGAAGACCGGGTTTACGTCTTCTTGCTGCGTTTGGCGGAAGTCACTGCGAAAGCGGTAGAGAATTTCTTTCTCCTCCTCCATGTCTGGGTAGTCTATGACGATGCGGACTAGGAAGCGGTCGAGCTGGGCCTCGGGTAAGCGGTAGGTGCCTTCCTGATCGATGGGGTTTTGGGTGGCGATGACGAAGAAGGGGTCTTCCATTTTATAGGTCGTTCCGTCAGCCGTGATTTGTTGTTCGGCCATCACCTCAAAGAGGGCGGCCTGGGTTTTTGCTGGCGCGCGGTTGATCTCATCGATCAATACGATGTTGCTGAAAATTGGCCCTTTCGTAAATTGGAACTTTGAGTCGGCCATATTGAAGACCGTCGTACCCGTCACATCGCTCGGCATGAGGTCAGGAGTGAACTGAATGCGGGAGTAGTCGGCTGCGACGGTCTTCGCGAGCAGCTTCGCGATCATCGTTTTGGCAATGCCGGGAACTCCTTCCACGAGCACGTGGCCGCCGGCAAGCAGGGAGGCGATGAGCAGGTTGATGAATTCTTTTTGGCCAACCACCATTTTACCGATTTCTGCACGTACGGAGATGGCGGCCTGGTGCAATTCGTCGAGATCAATGCGGTCGGCCGGGGCCATGGCGTGAGCTATTTCGTCTTTGGTTGTAATATCTGGTACCAGTTCGCCGAGGGAGTCTTCCGACGGGGTAGGCGGGGTGAGGCCTTGGGGCTGGCCGGGGATTTTGTCTTCGGGGAACATGTTTCTTTGGTTGGTGGTTGGTAGAATGTAGTTTGCAGTGCTGCTGGGTTGTAGATACTGGACTTCGTTCGAGCTTATCTTAGGGGTAATCGCTTTGCGATAGCTTTTGTTGGAGGCCTTGGATGTGTGAGGTGTCTTGGAGCGTCGGAGACGCTGGGAACATTGGAGGCTTAGAATTAGGTTTAACTGCTGGCGGCTATAGTTTGTAGAGCGGTTCGATGGCGCGGTAAAAGCGGAGCAGTTCGCCGTCGGTGAGGTGCTTTTTGGACTGGACGAAACGAATTTCCACAAGCGCCCGGTAGGCGACTTCCTTATCTCCACCGATCAGGCCCGCAAGGTTTCCCGGAGGAGGTTCGCCTTCCTTCCAGCGGATGTTGAATCGATTCTGGAGGAAGAAACGCAGGCTGGCCAGCTCCTGACGGGCCAGCGCGATGTGGTGCCCTTTCTTGTACACCAGCCGGCTGATGGTATCGATGAAGCGTTTACTAGAGTTTTCTCGTTGGTTGACGATGGGGATGATCCGCTGCCGCCGCTTACCCTGGAAGATGACGTAGAGCAGGGTAGCCAGCAGTAGTGTGTACCACGCCAGGGCAAGGGGTGGTTGTTCCTGAATGTAACTCAAGGCCTCGTTTCCCGTAAGCAGATTGCGGCCACCGCTGTAGCCCTGTCCCTGCTTATTGTTGGTCTGGCGGGCTACGGATGGTGGTACGCGGCTGGCTTCGTCCCAGAACACCGGCCCCTCATTTAGGGTGGCGAGAGCTGTTTCGGCATATTCGTGCTGTAGGCTATCGACTACGTAATAGTTGGTAAAGAAAATGGGGTTGTTGTGGAAGTAGAAGTTGCCGTCTCCCCAGCCCAGTCGGGTGAAGTTGATGTTGTGATAATCCAGCGTACCGAGCACCTCATTGTCAAGCAGGGTATCGCAGAGCATCCCGCCGTTGAGGTAGCGGGTTGGGCGGTTACGGGGCTCGTGGCCGTAGACGTTGAAGAGCGTATAGTCGCGGTCTTCATCCTTGAACTGCATCACGACGGTGTCGATACTGAGTATCCCGATTCGCTCGCTATCATCGTAGAAGTTGTAATAGCAGTCGTCGCCGAAAAGGTGGTGGGCCAGGTCTTCGGGTAGGTCGTCGGCAGCAATGAAGGCGGTGTTGCCCCGCTCCACGAAGTCGAGCAGCTGGGTTACTGAGCGTTCGTTGTAGTACGCGTGGCTGCCGATGAATACGTAGTTGGCGGAGGGCGCTTCAGTCTCTCTAAGAATGGTAAGGCTGTCCTCCACGAAGACCAGCCCTTCGGGCCGTGCCTCCATCAATTCGTAGAGGGCGAACAGGTCGTAGGGTTGCTTTTTGTCGTAGCGGTAGCTCTCATTCCAGTTGGTCGAGCATCCGGAACAACCGGATATGAACAAGACTACGCAGGCGTAGAACAGTATTTGAGTGGTCTCCCTAAACATACGAATCGGGTTTAGCCGTTGCGGTCTGGATGGCTGCGTTCAGGGCAGTGAATTTACGGTGGACGAGGCGATAACTTAGGCGCTCGATCGGATATTTTCCGTACCAGTAGCGTTCGTAATCGGCGGTAACGTCGCGGAAATCGTTTAGGAAAACACTGTGGTGGAGCTGGTTTTGGTAGTCGCGGTTGCTGAAATCGCGGCGGTATTTGATGAGGCCGCCGTCCTGAAGTTCCTTGAGCAGCTGGATGTACAGTAAACGGACGACCACGTCGAACTGGCCTGCATTCTCGGCCCGTTGCAGCAGGGTGAGGGATACGCCTTCGGCCACGAGCTGTTCTTCTTCAATTTCGGAGATGTTGATCTCGTCCTGTTCTCCTTTTTTTTCTTTGGTGCGTTTGCGCATGTCTACATCACCGAGCATCCGGTAGATGAGGTAGCCAAGGCCAGTGAGTAACAGCAAGAGGATGATCAGGGTGGTACCGTCTGAGAGGTTGATGGTCCAGTTTTCGTAGCTGTCGAGTTCGTCGAACCAGTTGTCCAGGTTTTCTTCTTCTTTAGCTTCTTCCTCTTCCTCCTGTTTGTCTTTTGAGTAATCCAGGTCGTTCGTTAGTTCCTCGTGCCGTTCAGTTGGGAAGACGGGGCTGGCGGTACGCTGGCCGGAAAGCGGGCTCAGCCCAAGACCAATTACTACTACCAACACCTCAAACCGTAAGCACAGTAAGTACCGCAGCAAAGCCGTAAGGGTAAAACGAAGGGTAGGACGGTGGATTGGGTGCATACTTATTTCAGGAAGGGGAATATACGGTAGTAGTGGGAATAGTTTGTTTTTTGTCTCAAAGACTTACCAATTCAGTTTCGTCAACTTATTTAATCGAACGGACCCCTTTTTTGCAGAAATCATGGAAATTTATCATAATAATTGGCCATTTTTTTGCATTATTACTGTTGGGTTTTCACCTGTAATCGCTGCGATGGCACTTTCGCCCTCAACGTATAAACACTACGACCACATGAGTAAGTTTGATGAAAAACTAGCCACTTACGAAGCCGCACTCAAGCAACTTGACCCGAAGGCAGATATGGACCTTCTCCGCAAAGTAACTAAAGGTCTCGGCCCCTCTATCTACAACAACGATAGTAACAAGGTCGCTTGTAGCCAGAAGTCCGAGCTCGAGCGCGTCACCAAAAACTACTGTGAGAAGAAACTTGGCGTCAGTGCCGCCGACGGCGACAAAGCAGTTCAGGCTGCCTGCGAAAGGTACACTGAGCGGGTAAAGCACCGCCCTGTGTTCTACTATCTCGTTTGCAAGCACCTCGGTAAAGAGAGCGTTTACGCTTAGGAACGATAATTATTGAATTGGCGCTCCTTAGGAACGTGAAGCAAGTAAGCCATGGTTTTTGACCGCCTTATTTTGCACTCAACGCACTTGAAAATTCTTTCCGTGGCTATGGCTATGCAAAGGATTTTTCAAGAACGGTGAGTGTAAAAGCGTCAGGTCAAAAAACACGTTTTATTTAATTCGCGTTTCTTAACATCGCTACATCGGCAAAAGCTCGGCGGACTTCGGTTCGTCGGGCCTCCCTGGTGACTACACCGTAACTCTCCCGCCAATCCCATCCCGCACAACCTCCCAAACAACCTCCGCTACAGTCTCCGGCGTAAGAATATCAACAGGCGGTACCTCTCCGTCCCAACTGGCAGTAAGCGTAGCTCCCGGCGCCACGAGCGTAGCAACAACACCACTATTCAGTAGCTCCGACTCCCAGCCGAGGAACAAGCCCCGTAGCGCATATTTTGTAGCGACATAAGCCGTCATGTGGGCCGGCTGAAAGTCCGTTCCTCGCGAACCGATCACTACCAAGTGCCCGGCACCCTGCTTCCGCAGGGCCGGTAACAGCCGTCGCGTTAACCGGTGATTTGCCCTGACGTTGAGCTGCCAGAACCGTTCATAAAGATCTTCGGTGGCCAGCAAATACCCAGGCTCAAAAGTGGCTGCGTTTAGCAGAACCACATCGTAAGATAGAGCTTGTACGGCCTCGATTCCTTCGCAGGTGGCAAGGTCCGCAACTACCGTCGATATTTTTTTATCTCCGAAGTCTTCCTTCATCGCCTGTAGATCTGCCTCGGTTCGCGCAACAGCCGTAATGGCCCAATCCGCGTGTGCAAAACGTTTGGCACAGGCCCGCCCGATACCTTTAGTAGCACCAGTAATCAAAATATGCTTGCTCATTCTGCAACGTTTAAGAGTACGGCGGCGGGGTCGGCCACCACCTCTCCTGAGTAGCCACTCTCGGCAACGCCTACGCGGATGCCAGCCCAGGTGCCACCGCAGCTGTTGTGAATAACGGCGTTCGGGCCGAGGATTAACGTAGCGCCGGGATCAACGTGAATGGCCGCTTCTTCCGGCAGGTGAATCCGGTTGTTGATGCGCAGAGTGCTACCTCGTTTGACGTAGATGTCGCTGTTAAAATCCCGCGCGCCTTCCCAGTTCAGGTCCTTCGTTACGCGGATGGATTCGGTGTTGGCGTAGTCACACCAGCGGGACAGTAGCCACTTGCGCTGGCGGCCGGTGATGTCGGTCATACGGGAATGCATTCGTCCGATCTGGCAGGGGGTGAGGGATTCTTGGTGGTTGCTGTAATCCATTAGGTTGTTGCTTGATTTGCCAGGACCGGAATCCCCCGGGCGGCTCCAGGCGTCGTTTTTATGTACGGGCGTATCGTCGCAGCCGTCGCGGCCCCAGGCGTGGTTGAGGCCCAGGGCGTGACCTATCTCGTGGGCCACGATGCCGCGCAGTTCCCACGGCCGACGCTCACTTTCTAGCCAGCCGGTGATTTTGATGGCGTCGCCTAGGTAGATGCCGTCGGTGCCGGGAGACTTGAAGGTCTTGCTCTTCAGGCTGTCGGCCGGCGGGCCCATGATGAAGATGTTGAGCACGCTGTCCCGGTTAAGGGCGTATTTCTCGATCACTTTACGGTTCGCGCGGTTGCGGTTGCGGCCATTGTGGAGGTAGCTGTAGAGTTCGTCGTCGTAGTGCTCGTAGATGGCGAACTCGTTCGTTCCAGGCTTATTGGCTAGGTTGAAGCGAAGGTGGCGGGGCAGGGCGGGTACGTTCGTGCCCTTGGGTGTTAGCCACAGATTGGGCGTTTTGCGCAGCAGGTCGTTCGTGTAGTTCAGTACTCCTTTAATGTTGTCGATGGCTTTCTGACCGTATAGCTGGTAGACCGTATCCGTGCTGTTCATGATGTGGAAACTCACGTGTAGGTAGCGCATCGGTAGGTAGCGCGCGTTGGAGGTGTCGGGTAAATAATCGGCAGACTCCACTCCGCTTTGGCGGGCGAACTCGTATTCGGCCGGGCGTTGTACGTTCTCGGGACGAAACCGTTCGTATTCAAAGGGCTCGTCTTCGCGGATATCCACCAGCGTGCTGGCTGTGGTAGGCCTTGGTTTGCAGGCGATGGAGAGCAGGGGAAGGAGTAGTAAAACTAGGTAGCGATGCATGCGGCAAGATAATTATTCCTTATCAGGACGTTTCAATCCCTACTTCGACCATTATCAGTTTGTTAAAAGGCATAATAGTAGGCGCGGCCGCAGGTGCAAAAAAGGTTCTTGAAGTACGGTAAACAACAAGGCCTATCTTACAGCTTTACGCGCACGAGCCTATCCCGTAGCTTTTTATCGTAAAAGCTATACTACGGATACTCTGTTTAACGCTGTGAGGTAAACCCGTCGCGCAGCGACACAAAAGTCGGCAAAGCCGAAAACGGATCAAACCGCCGAAAGCCCCCCATCCATACCAATGACCTGGCCCGTAACAAAGGCTGCCTTATCACTAAGCAGAAACGCCGCCATAGCCGCAATCTCATCAGGGGAAGCAACGCGCTTTAGCGGATGACGAGCAGCACTCGCCTCTTTCTTTTCGTCGGTGCCTAATAATTTTTCAGCAAGCGGCGTATCCGTAAGCGACGGAGCAATCGCATTCACCCGGATGGTAGGAGCGTACTCGGCGGCAAGGCTACGGGTAAGCCCTTCAATAGCACCTTTAGCCGCAGCAATTCCAGCGTGGAAGGGCATTCCCCGCTGCACGGCAACGGTGGAGAAAAACACCACAGCGGCTTTATTCGATTTCTTCAATATCCTCTCCACCGCCTGTAAACAGCGAACGGCTCCGACGACGTTAAGCTCAAAGGCTTCACGAAAGGCCGGTGGCTTCAGGCTCCGGAACGACTTCAGGTTAATGCTGCCGGGGCAGTACACTAAGCCGTCGAGGCCTTCGGGAATGGCGTCCTTCGGTGGGTCCGTCTCTCCAATTACGTCGTAGGTGGTAAAGCTTACGGAGGCGGGAAGGTCCCGTTGCTCACGAGCCCAGACGGAGACGTCGTGGCCTTCGCTTAAAAGTTGATCCACTAGGGCGCGGCCGATGCCTGAACTGCCGCCGATTATTAGGTAGGTTGCCAT
>JAPKCQ010000444.1 GCA_026421165.1 Lewinella sp.
GCCCGTTCGATGGTCGCTCCGTCTGAATGGGAAGTGGTGAAGATGATCGGCAGTTTAAAGCGTTCGTTGATGGTCTCCGCCACGTTCACACCATCTTTTTTACCACCCAAGCTGATGTCCAACAGGACCAAATCGGGGCTTTCTGTTTCCAGCAGCTCGATCGCTTCGTCGTAGTCGATCGCCGACCCTACCACTACATAATCCATGCTCTCGAGCAGCATCGTCAGGTGCTCCGCGATGACCATTTCGTCTTCAACTATCAGTACCTTGATCATAGCGCGCGTAAATCTTTGAATTTGACCGTGAAGGCAGCACCAGGCTCCGACTTCATGGATAAACTGCCCCGCAATTGCCGGCTTAGTATTTTTACCAGTTTCAAGCCTAGTGACTTATGCTTCTGCTGTTCGAAGCCTTCGGGAAGGCCCTTCCCGTCGTCCTTTACCGTCAATTCGTAGTCGGTGTCGTTCTTCTTTTTGATGTCGATAGATATCGAACCTGACTTTTGGGCGGCAAACGCATGTTTGTAGGCATTCGATACCAATTCATTTACAATCAAGCCTAAAGGAATGGCCGTGTCAATATCAAATGTGATGTTCTCTGCATCAATCTGCACTTTTACCAATTGGTCGGCTCCGGTAAACATTATTGCTAAATAAGCAACCAGTTCTTCCAAGTATTTCTCAATATCGATGTTGCTGATCTGATCCGATTGGTACAGGTTCTGGTGAATCAGGCTCATGGCCTGGACCCGACTCTGTCCTTCCCGCATCGACGACAGCAAGCGCTCGTCGTCAATGTTGGCCGATTGTATGTCTAGCAAACTGGAAATAATCTGGAGGTTGTTTTTTACCCGGTGGTGAATCTCCCGCAACAGCGTCTCCTTCTCCTCCAGCGACTCCTGAATTGCCTTTTTTTGCCCTTCGATCTCGGTATTCATATCGACTAGTAGGGCATTGTACCGTTGTTTTTCCCGGTTCCTGCGGTACATCAAACCGGCCAGCAACAGCAGAAGCACCGTACCAAGCAGCAATAAGTTCCTGACCCTGCCGGCTTGTGTAATCACTTCCTCCCGTAAAATCGATTCGTTTTCCAGGCTACTAATTTTCTCATCCCTGGCTTTCGTCTCGTAGACCGTCTGCATTTTTACGGTCTGCTCGTTTATTTCCTGGGAGAGCAATCGCTCTTTGATGTCAGCAAACTTCTTCAGGTAGTCATAGGCCTTACCCATCTGGTTTAAGCCGCTGTGCGTGGTGGCCAGGTCTTCGTAGGCCAGGCTAAGCTCACGGTCCACTTCTATTTCTTTGGTTATCTCAACGGTACGTTCCAGGTACGGAATCGCCTGCCGGTGTTTTTCCCAGTCGTTGAATAAGCGGCCGAGTTGAAGGTTCAGTACCGCAATTTTAATTTGTTGACCAGAAGATTCAGCATAGCTAAGGCCCAGCAGGTAATTTTCTTCGGCTTTGTCGAAATCGTCATTAGCCTGGTGTATACTTCCCAGGTTTTTGTAGGCATAACTCAGGCCCCGTACGTCTCCAATCTCTTTCTTTATGTCAAGGTCGAGCAAGGTGTATTTTAGTGCGGCCTCGAGGTCTCCGAGGTGTCTGTAAACAGTGACCACCCCTTGGTAGGCATTCGCCAGCCCATCTTTGTCCCGGGTGGTTTTCGCCAGCTCAACCGACTTAAGGCCGTACTCAAGTGCCTTCTCGTCATTCTCTAGGTAAAAATGTACGGAGCCTACGTTGCCGGCAATACCGCCCGCCTTTACCAGGTTGCCATCGAGTTCGGCAACGCTGTAGGCGCGGAGGTAATTTGCCAGGGCCTGATCAAAATTACCCTGGTAATCATAGATGATGGCGATGGCGTTTAGGGTGTTTGCCATCAATTCCCGGTCGGCTGCCGCTTCTGCCAACCGCAGCGCTTTCCCGTAATGTTCAAGCGCATCTTCGTAGGCGCCCTTTCTTTCGCTTAAGTCTCCCAACCCTTTTTCGGCCGCTGCAATCCCTCCGGGGTAATCGTTGGCCTCGCTGATGGACAGCGCTTCTGTGTAATAAGTGAGCGATTGCTCATTATTACTTTTTCTACGTTGGATGTAGGCCGCTATGGCCAGTAAATCAGCCGTTGCCTGCTGGTTCTCGTTTTTGCGGGCAAGCGCCAGGCCCCGATCTAATAGCGACAAGGCATCGTCCCACTCGCCCTTGCCAATCAGGCTGGTGCTCAGTTCCCGGGTGGCCTGAACTTCAAGGTCTTCATCCCCCAGCGCCCGGGCAATTTCGTGCGCTTCGTAGCCCGTTTTTACCGCCGCGTTGATGTCTACATACCGATTGGCCCGGGTGAGTTGAACCAATAACTCCGCTTTTTGCGGTTCAGACAACGACGAGCTCAACAATCCGGTCAGGCTATCCACCGCGGTTTGTTGTCCGTATAATGGCGTGACGCCAATGAAGAGCACCAGAATAAGGGAGGAGATCGCCTTGTATTTTTTCATAGAGACTTTTGGTCTTTTGCCAAGGTACATTCATATTTGGTAGGGGAGCGCTCACTAGTCACACTACGGAACGAAGTGCCCTGAAAGGGTACTTCACCTAGCGATGGGTTGATCGACAGCCGATAG
>JAPKCQ010000126.1 GCA_026421165.1 Lewinella sp.
TGACCGCCTTATTTTGCCCCCACCAAAATTAAAAATCATTTCCGTAGCTAAGGCTGTGCAAAGGATTTGTAACTTCGGTGAGAACAAAAACGGCAGCTCAAACCACGTAGTAGCCGTGAAGCGAAACTGGTAATTTATTTATACGGCGTCCCCTAGCCCCTAACAGACTAAAAAACAACAGACCAACCCTTGCGCTTATTACACACAGCAGACTGGCACCTAGGCCACCGCCTCTACGACCGTGACCGAACGCCCGAGCACCGCGCGGCTCTGGCGTGGCTGTTGGAGACCGTCGAAGCGGAAAGCGTCGACGTACTGATCGTCGCCGGCGATGTGTTTGACGTAGCTAATCCGTCGAACCAGGCGCGGGAATTGTACTACGAATTCCTCGGCCAGTTGGCCCGGACGAACTGTACCGCAGCGGTCATCGTAGGCGGTAACCACGACTCTTCGACAATGCTGGATGCGCCCCGCGAGGTACTGCGCTGGCTAAACTTACATGTAGTAGGTGCGGCGCGAACGCAGGTGCAGGAGGAAGTCGTTTCAATAGCAATACCCGGAGACGACGGACCGGGCGTAATCATCGCCGCCGTTCCCTACCTCCGCGAACGGGACATCCGAAAAGCAAAGTTCGGCGAGACTTCAGAAGAACGACTGGTTGGCCTACAGGAGGGAATCAGCGGTCATTACCGCGAAGTTGCCGAGGCCGCCGCCGACTTCCGCCAAAATCCCGAAACACCCATCATCGCCACCGGCCACCTTTTTGCCGGAGGGGCGAGCGACCACGCCGAAAAGAAGTCCTACATCTACCAGGCGGATGAGCACAACATCGAAGGCGGACAGTTCCCGGAGGTATTCGACTACGTAGCCCTCGGCCACATCCACCGTGCACAACGCGTTGGTGGGGCGGAGCATATCCGCTACTGCGGCAGCCTGGTGCCACTTACCTTCGTAGAAGGCCAGCAGGTTCGTTCCGTCCGCATAGTAGATGTTGGTAAGGCCGGAGAACCGGTTACTAGCCGTCCGCTAAACGTACCCTATTCTCGCACTCTCCTCCGCCTCAACGCCGAGATTGACGACGTCAAACAAGCACTACGGACCGCTGCAGTTGCGCATCAAAACCAGAGAGATGCTTTTATTATCTCCAATCTGCGGCAGCCAACCGACTCAGACAGCACCGTAGCTAATCAAGAATCAAATATCGAGAACCGGGAATCGAATACTTCCAAGGCCTTTAACAATGGTACTACACTACTAACTCCTTGGGCAGAAATAAGAATAAAAACAGACGAGCACATCCCCAACCTCCGCCAAACCTTGCTCGACGTCCTCGCCGAAGTAACCGAAGCAGACGGGCCAAACCCACCGGTTGAGCTCCTAAGAATAAGCCAGGAGCGCCTCACCCCTGCACCTGCGGCCGCGCCCGTAGAAAAGAAACAACTCGACGAACTTGACCCTGAGGAAGTATTCTCCGGCATCGTAACCGCCGACGGCTACACCCCCGAACGCGCCACCGAACTACTGGCCGATTTCCGTAACCTCCGTAACTGGATGAACGACACGGCCGAATGAAAATACTACGCGTCCACATCCGCAACCTCAACTCCCTGCGCGGGGAGCACCGGATCGACTTCACGGCCCCGCCTCTGGCCGACCACAGCCTCTACGCCATCGTCGGTCCTACCGGCGCCGGTAAAACAACCATCCTGGACGCGATCACCCTCGCGCTGTACGGACAGACGGAGCGCAATAAATCCGAGGTAGACCGCAAAGACGGCTCCGGTACCGTACTCACCTACGGCGAAGGCGAATGCCTCGCTGAACTGGAGTACGAAATTGTCGTAAACGGAAAAACTGAGCGTTTTCGTAGCGCCTGGACCCGCCAACGCGCGCACAAGAAACCCGACGGTAACCTGACCGCTTCCAAGCACTCCATCAGCCAGTTCGATCCGCACGCGCCGGGTGAAAACCAGTGGACCATCCTTGCCACTAAAAAGCGTGAGGTCGCCGAAAAAACCCAGGAAATCGTCGGTTTGGACTACGAACGCTTCGTTCGCTCCGTAATGTTGACCCAGGGAGACTTTGCCCGTTTTCTCAAATCCGACGCTGGTAACAAAGCCGAGATACTGGAGAAGATCACCGGAACCGAAATATACCGCGACCTGAGCGTGGCCGCCTTCACCAGGGCCAAGATCGCCCGCGACGCCCACGAGCGTGCGACCGAATCTTTGGCCACCATGCCGCCGCTATCGACCGAAGATCGGCAGCGCCTTGACGAGCAAATTATTACGCGAAAAACGGAGATTAAGGCGCTGAAAAAGTCGCTAGCTCTCTCGGTAAGCCAACTCGGTTTGTACGATACCCTCCGTTTGTTGCAGGCAAAAGCATCAGCAGCCAAAGCAGAAAACGAACGCTTGGAAAAAGCCTTCGTAGCCGCCGCTGAAGACCGTGACCTCCTCGCTAAAAGCGATGAGCTCCAGCCACTGCGTGCCGACCTCGAAGCAGAAACCCGTCTCGACACAGCAACGAAGCAATTGTCCGCAGATCTTGCCACTACGGAAGTTCAACAAAAAGAACTGGAGGCCGCAGTAGCACAAGCCATTAAAGCCATCGTAGAGGCCCAGGATAAGCTAAATGTCTACTACGAAAAGCTGCCCGTGCGGGAGAAAAAATTCGCCGCCGTAGCGGATTTAGAACGGGAAATAACTGCCGCACTACGCGACCTAGAACTGGACGAAAAGCGCCGGTTGAGCGCTGAAAATAGCTTGAAGGAACGGCGGCAGAAACAGTCAGAAATCAGCCGAGCAGTAGCAATGATTCGTAGAGAATTGGCAGGGATGGAGCCTGGTCAGATTTGGGACCTTCAGGCCGGTTACGACGGTTCGATTCCATTCGATACTACTAAGCTGGAGGCCCTGGATCAGCGCATACGCAACAAGAAACTTGCCGGCCGCATCGCTGCGGAAACCACTCTTGCCCAGCAGACTAAAACGGATTTGAGTGCGGCCACCGCTACCGTCGCTGTCGCCGAAAAATCTTTTACTGAGGCCGAAGAGAACTTGGCCGATCGCCGACTGGTGCTCAATAATCTCCGCCTGAGCGCAGGTCTGGCTGAGCACAAACAAAACCTTAAACCAGGGGAAGAATGTCCGGTCTGCGGAGCAACTAAGCATCCGGCGTTGGAAAACTTCGAACCCGTTACGGACTCCGCCATCGCCCGAACAAATGCGGACGTAAACAAGGCACTGGACACCGTAGAAGCTGGCCGCCAAAGCCTGAAAACGGCCCGCCAGAACGAGACCGCACTAAATAGCCGGCACAACAGCCTGGAAGCCTTGATCGGAGAGCTGACAACTCAGCTTGGTCCGGATACGCCGGTTGAAAATGAAGCATTGGATGTACTGCAAATTCAGCGGATAAGCTTTGCCGACAAACTCTTAAAAGACACCGCCGAACAAGCCCGTCTCCGCCGCCTGCAGACGAAACTACCCGGCCTCACCGCCCTCGAAACCGAACTGGGAACCGTTGCCGCGAGGGTAGGGGAACTGGAAACCGAACTGGAGACTGTGACTACGGTACTAGCTGCCGCTGACAAGATGGTAGCCGAAAAGCGGGCGAAGATCAAAGCGGAGGTCGGTGACCTGACCGCCGAACAATGCCGGGAACTGACCCGCAAGAAAAAAGATGACCTAACCGCCAAGTTCGCAGCCGCCGAAAAAGGGGAGGTAGATCAGAAAGGACGGCTCTCGGCCTTAGTGTCGCGACAAACCGTCTTGACGGAGCAAAGTAGAAAGCTGGTGACGGAGCTGACGGCCGTCCGTGCGCGACTGACCGAGGGCCTTGCCGAGCGTAATTTAACGCCCGCTGGAGCCCGCCAAACCTTGCTTTCCGAAACTGAGTCCTTGCACCTGCGTGCGCGCCTGAACCGACTCGCCACGGAACGCGCTACGGCCACCACCGTAAGCCAAAACCTGGCCAAAGAAACCGACGCTGCCGAAAAGTCTGTCGCTGAACTACCCGACCAGGACGCCCTTGAAAAAAACCGCGATCAGAGTGAATTCAAGGTCTCCGAAGCAGATCGACTGATCGGTGCCATCGAACTCCAGATCCGGCAGGACGACGAGCGGATTGGCGCTACTGCCGAAAAACGAAAGCAACTAGAAGGCCTCCAAAAAGAAATGAACCGCTGGACGATAATGTCCAAACTGATCGGCTCGGCCGACGGCAAAAAATTCCGCTCCTACGCCCAGGCAATCACCCTGCAGCGCCTGATCGACGTTGGCAACGGCCACCTCAGCAGCATCAGCCCTCGCTACCGGATGGAATACGCCGTGCCAACCGCCGGCACCGGGGAGAACCTCGAAATCATCATCAGCGATACCTACCACGACGAAAATAAACGGACGATGGCTACGCTCTCCGGCGGTGAAACCTTCCTCATCAGCCTCGCCCTTGCCCTCGGCCTGAGCGACCTGGCGAGCGGTAAAAACCTGATCCAATCCCTCTTTATTGATGAAGGCTTCGGTACCCTCGACGGCAAAACGCTGGAAAAAGCGATGACGACGCTGGAACAACTTCGCGATCAGGGTAAAACGATTGGCCTGATTAGCCACGTTGCTTCGCTGCGGGAGCGGATTTATTGCCAGATTCAGCTGGAACCGGTGGGAGACGGGTTTAGCACCGTTCGGATAAGCGATAAGGGGTGAAAACCTGCGGCAGGTGATCGCTGAGTAGCTTCGTTGCTGTTTGAGGCGGTTGGCTTCCGTATTTGGGACATTGTTGGTCCGCCTGTGTACTTATCGCTAAACCCTAAATGCTAGTTATCTTACCGCCCATGAAAGCCGTAACAGTAAAAACCCCCGGAGACGCCAACCAGCTCCAAATTACCGAAGTCGAAGACCCTAAAGCGGGGCCAGGCCAGGTCCTGATCTACGTTGCCGCAACCGCATTAAACCGTGCTGACATCCTCCAACGCGAAGGAAAGTACCCGCCGCCACCCGGTGTAACCGATATACTAGGCTTAGAAATGGCTGGAACGGTGATCGAAACGGGGGAGGGTGTTACTGACTTTGAAGTTGGCGATAATGTCTGTGCTCTGCTGAGTGGAGGTGGCTACGCCCAAATGATAGCTGTAGACGCGGATATGTTGCTCAAGCTTCCAGAACGGTTGAGCTTCACCAAAGCCGCAGCGATTCCGGAGGCCTTCATTACTGCTTTCCAGGCGCTTCACCAGATCGCAAAATTGCAAAAGGGCGAAACGGTGCTTATCCACGCCGGTGCAAGCGGGGTAGGGACGGCGGCCGTTCAGTTGGCGAAACACGCAGGTGCAAAGGTCGTTGCGACGGCCAGTAGCATGAAACACCAACGTCTCGAAGACCTGGGCGCCGATCGCTGCGTAGATTACCGAACCGAAGACTTCGCCGATGCGGTACTGAATGAAACGGACGGTAAAGGAGCGAACGTTATTCTGGACTTTATCGGAGGAAGTTATTTCGAACAGAACCTGAAAGCTGCAGCGCTCGACGGGCGCATCGTCAGCCTCGCCGCCCTGGGCGGCGCCCGGGTAGAAAACGTTAGCCTTGCCCCGATCCTGCGCAAACGACTCCAGATCACCGGTACGACCCTGCGCTCCCGCGCTAAAGACTACAAACGCCAGCTGGTGGCTGATTTCCGCGACCAGATCTGGCCGCACTTCGCTGACCGTTCCCTGGTCGCTATCGTTGATAGTATCTATGACTGGGAAGGCGTGGCGGATGCGCATAAGTATATGGAGGCCAATGCTAATGTGGGTAAGATTGTGCTCACTATTGGGGAGTAGGCCCGTTCGACAGCTTTTAAGCTGCGGAACAACTCCAACACAACTACCTCCCGCACAAATCGGTTAAGGGAGTATGGAGAAACCAAGCGTATGCTTTCGTGACCTCGGGAAAATGGGTTACCAACAGGCCTGGGATCTACAAACAGAGCTGCATGCGGCGACCGTGGCCCGAAAGAAAGCAAATCGTGAACGCGTGAAAGCCGGAGAACCCGCCGGAGAACAATTTCACCACCTACTGTTCGTGGAGCATCCACCAGTTTACACGCTGGGAAAGTCTGGTTCTTTACATCATCTGTTGCTTGACGAGGCCCAGCTGGAAGCGCAAGGATTTACCTTCCATAGGATAAACCGGGGCGGAGACATCACTTACCACGGCCCGGGGCAACTGGTGGTTTATCCAATCCTCGACCTGGAAGAGTTTTTTACCGATGTGCATAAGTACGTTCGCTGCCTCGAAGAGGTGGTCATCCGGACCTGCGCTGACTTTGGAGTTTACGCTGAGCGCGACCCGGGGTTCACGGGTGTCTGGCTGCCAGGAGATTCGGCACGAAGACAGGCCCGCCGTAAAATATGTGCGATCGGTGTGCATCTGAGCCGCTGGACAACGCTCCACGGCTTCGCCTTCAACGTTCGGCCCAACCTGACACACTTCGGCAACATCGTCCCCTGCGGTATCGACGATACTGACCGGGCGGTAACGAGCCTTAGTGTTGAGGTTGGCCGACCCATTGAGTTGGAGGAAGTAAAACCGCTGGTGAAACGCCATATTCAGGACGTGTTCGACTTTTTCTGGAGGGAACGCACCACTTAAACCGACGTTTGCATCTAACGGGTAGCAACAAATAAACTATGCCCATGACGATCGCACTTCGCCAAAGCTGGGCCGTTTCGGAAGCTACTTCCGCGATAATCCCAAGAACACCTGCCATGACCGAGCAGCAACTCATTTCAGGATGCAAGGCTAGTGACCGGCGCGCGCAGCGAGCGGTGTACGACCGCCATAGCCCGGTAATGCTCGCAGTGGCTCGCCGCTACACCGCCCGTGATGCGGATGCCGAAGATGTACTCGTCTCCGCTTTCTTTAAGGTCTTCGACAAGATCGGAACCTTTACGGACAGCGGCAGCTTCGAAGGCTGGATCCGTAGAATTGTAGTGAACGAAGCGCTGATGCTGCTGCGCAAGAAACATGCGCTCAAGCAGGCCTTGGAAATCGAGGATGTGAACCCTGCGAAATTTTCCGTTCCCGCCGAGGCTGCCAGCCGCCTGGCCGAAGCCGACATCATGAACCTGCTTGACCGTATGCCTACGGGCTACCGTACAGTTTTCAACCTCTATGTAGTGGAAGGCTATAAACACCGGGAAATTGCGGAAATGCTGGGCATAAGCATTAATACCAGTAAGTCTCAGCTCATACTGGCTAGAAAACGGATGCGCGAACAACTAATAGCGCTCGGCTACGGCGCGAGCTGAAACTCCCGACAGCACTAGCTTCTGGTTCTTGCCTCTTACTTCCTGATAACCTAAACGATAAAATTTATACCATCATGGCAAGCTTCGATCCTTTCGAAAAAGAATTTGGAAACCGCGCCCGCGGTTTACGCCGGACGCCATCCACTCAGTCGTGGAACCAACTGGAACAACGCCTTGATCGGCGTCGGCGGGGTATCCGCATCCTCGGAATCCGTCCGTGGATGATAGCCGCAATGTTTCTCATTATAGCAGGTATTACCATTGCCTCAAACTTAAAGCAAGACCACAATAATCCCCTCGCTAAGCGAGCGGAGTTTATGGAGGAATTGTCCGCACCTTATGTTCCGACTGAAGTCTTTGAGCCCGGAGAATACCAGAACGGTATGCCAAAAGGAGAGGACGTAGAGCACGATCCGGATTTTCGGGATGTTGTCGTAGCCGACAAATACCGGGTACACGGTTAGGGAAGTTATTTATTTTACGTCTCTCGGACGCTTACCGGATTTTAGTAAAAAGCAAGGGTGATATGTACCCTTATTTTATGCTGTTTTCTCTTCTTCACGTTCGGGATTCGGGCGTAAAGCGAAGCTTACGGTGAGCAGGCGGAAGTAGCTGTGAAGTCTGCTGCTTCTGTCCAGATAATGTTGGAAGACAGCTAAAGTTATAACTACTTCACCACAAACTCAGCCTGAACCTCCTTATCCTCAATACTAAGTACGGCCGTATACGTTCCGGCGCGCAAATAGTATTTACCGTTTTTAGCGGCCTTGATGGAGATGGGGCGCTTATCTGTACCACGGTCTTCGTTGGCCTTGCTCTCAAGCATTCTAGCGAAGCGGCTATCGAAGCTCATATCGTAGGGTAGGGTGGTTACACCTCCGTTTAGTTTGACGTCTTGGGTGAAAAGCGTTGTTCCTTCACTGCTCTTAATCATCAGCTTTGCACCTGCGCGCTCGCCCGGAAGAAATACCTGGAATTCGGTTTCTGGCTCTCGTACGTTGAGGTTAAAATCGAGCGCACCGTAGCGGCTGGAATACCGCAGTTTAGAAGGGCCGGTAAACGTAACGACGGGGGTCTCTATGGCCGCGGTCTGCAGAACACCGATGTTGGCGCGGTACAGGCTACGGCCGTGAGTCCCGACGATGAGGTCCTTCGCTGTTTTCTGAATCACCAAGTCATGTACAGCAACGGCGGGAAGGCCGTTGCTCATGCCCATAAACTTCTTGCCGCCGTCCATACTGGCGTAAAGCCCGTGGTCGGTGCCAACGAAAAGAAGGCGCGGGTTACTAGGGTCTTCGAGAATGACGTTGACGGCTTCATTGGGCAGGTCGGTTCCGATTTTTACCCAGGTATCACCCATGTCAACACTCTTGTAAACATGGCTGCCGAAGTGGTCGTTGCGGTAGCCATTGAGGGTGGTGTAAACCACATTGGCGTCGTGCTTGCCTGCGGCTATCCGGCTTACCCACATGTTTTGCGGCAGGCTAGTGTCGATGCGGTCCCATTCCGCGCCGCCGTTTTTGGAGCGGTGAATCCGTCCGTCGTCGCTGCCGACGTAGATCAGGTTTGGCTGCTTGGGGCTTTCGCTGATGGTGGTCAGGGTACCGAAGGCAACATCTCCTTTGCGTCCGCCTGCAGTGAGGTCTTTGCTGATGGCCTTGAAATCATCTCCCCGGTTGACGCTGCGGTGCAGTACGTTGGAGCCGAGGTAGAATACGTCCGGATTGTGCGGACTGATCAGGATGGGGCTCTGCCAGTTCCAACGGTACGGGCGCTGGCCAAGCTCGTGCTTCGGCGTTATGGAAGTGCTGGTGTCCGCTGCCTGGTCGATGCGGTAATAGTTGCCGTACTGGAAGCCGACGTAAACGGTATTGTTGTCGCGCGGATCAACCTCCACCTGCATACCGTCGCCGCCGAATAGGGATTTATAGGGATACTGACCGCTTTGTTCCCATCGGCGGCTGGCTTTGTAGTCGTGTGGGCCAACCCAGGTGCCATTGTCCTGCAAGCCGCCGTAGACGCGGTAGCCGTCCGGGTGATCATCTACAGCAATCCCGTAGAACTGGCCGAGGGGCGGGGCGTTGCACTTGCGCCAGTTTTTACCGCCGTCGTAGCTTATGTTTACGCCACCGTCGTTACCGTTGATGATATGGTCCGGGCGTTCGGGGTTGATCCAGAGGGAGTGATGGTCGGAGTGGACGTTGGGGGCGTTGGCACCGGTCCAGCTTTTACCACCGTCGGTGGACTTGATGATCGGGACGCCCATGGCGTAGATCAGGGTCGGGTTATTGGGGTGGACGGTAATGGCACCGAAGTAGTAACCGTAGGTATTGTAGAGGTTGGGGATGTAGTCGTCGTGGGTACGCGCCCACTTCTTGCCGTCGGTAGTGGTTTTGTAGAGTTCGAAACCCTTCACGGGGGTGTCGAATAGGAGGCTGTTGGCATCTTCTAGGTATTCGACGAGCTGGTCGGTGGTTACTGCGTCGCGGGTGACGCGGGCAATCAATGAGTCTACGCTCAGGTCACGTGGAAAGCCGTTGGCACTCAGGAAACTCTGCACCTGGTAGGTACGTAGGCCAAGGAAATCGGCCTTGCTCATGGTGCGGAGCTTACTTTTGGTCAGCGCGTCATCATCGTCGTTGCCTCCCAGTTCTGCGGCGCTTTTACGGAAGTAGTTGTCGAGGCTGGCGAAGAGGTAGCGTTTGTCGTCTTCGTAGCTGATGGCCAGGCCGATGCGACCGCCGCCTTCTCCGGTAGGGAATCCGCTTTTTGCGGTTGAAATGCGGGCCCAGTTGCTGCCGCCGTCGGTGCTGTGCCATACGCCGCTGCCGGGGCCGGACTCTTTAAAGTCCCATGCTTTTCGTCCGCGTTCCCAACTAGCGGCGAAGAGCTCGTTGGGTTTGCGCGGGTCGCGGACGATATCGACCACGCCGGTGCTGTCGTTCACGAACAGGGTCTTTGTCCAGGTCTCGCCGCCGTTGGTGGTCTTGTAGACACCGCGTTCGGGGTTCGGGCTGTAGAGGTGGCCGAGGGCTGCAACCCAGACGGTACTTTGGTCACGTTGGTCTACGATTACGCGGCCAATGTGGTGGGTTTCGCCGAGACCCATGTGGCTCCAGCTGCGGCCGCCGTCGGTGCTGCGGTAGATGCCGTTACCGGCGTAGCTGGAGCGGCTGGAGTTGACTTCACCAGTGCCTACGTAGATGGCTTTGGTGGTCCAGTTCACGTCAAGTGCTCCGATGGTCATTACGGGCAGGTCGTCGAACAGTGGCTTAAAGGAGATGCCGTTGTCTTTGGTTTCCCAGAGGCCTCCGCTGGCGTAGCCGACGTAGAAGTGGCTGGGGTCAGCAGGGTCCACGGCGATGTCGGATACACGACCGCTCATCACCGTTGGGCCGATGTTGGTGAACTCAATGCCGGCAGCGGGGCTCTTTTCTTGGAGAAAGACACGCTGCTGGAAGGCCTGGGTGCGCACCTGGGCGGGTGTCGCTTTTTGGGCGCTGACGCAGGTGCAGAGGAAGGCTAGGAAGAGCAGTGGGAGGAGGCGTAGACGGGTCATTTGTTGGTTTTGATCCTTGGTTTAGGGGGTAAGATAATACGGAATCTGCATCACTGTGGGATAAGGACGGGTAACGTACAGGGCAATCGTAAAATTAGGGACGAACGCTCACCACGCAGCAGCCCCGCAGGGAAAGAAAATGAACGCTTCGAGGACTTCAGAATTAGGGTGTGCAGAAGTTGAAAAATATGATTGCGTTCTGGAGCCGACCGTCGGATAAATTCCTTTGCTGACGGGCTTCGTGAAGCGAGTTCATTAGTAAAAATTCGTCCGACGAGTTTGGCGTCTACGAAATTCTGTACACCCTACCTCAGGCTCTCTCGTATGAGATAAACTTAAGCCTATCGCGAAGGCTTTAAG